>NZ_JBFXHE010000050.1:0-18089 GCF_050177295.1 Desulfobacter sp. | reverse complement strand
ATTATCCGTGAATATGATCTGAAATCAGCTGTACATCAAAACGGGCTGCCCTGAAAAAGGCAGCCCGTTTTGAAAAAGGAGGGAGATTTTCCACCGGTTATGATGTATCAATAACGGTTTGCACCGCATTTGCCGCAACAGCAAATTATCCGGCTTGGATGATAACTTAGCATCTTAACCTTACCTGAAGATGACGCCAGTATTATCAAGTGGTAATCTTTCAGGTTTAAAACTAAAAACCGTCACCGTCAGTCCAGTTTGAGGCCAAGCGCCTTCAGGTCACTGTCGATATCACTGCGGCTGAACACCTTGCCGGGTCGCCATTTTCCGTCGTTCTCAAGTGTGGGGACCACCCAGTCATCACCGCCGTTGACTTCAATAACCTGCCGCACCACGTCGCCGGGTGCAGATTCAATGTCAACATACTTAAAATCAATATTTTTCTGCTCCAAATAGGAAACTGTCTGTGTGCAATGGGGACACCATGCTGCTCCGTAAACCGTTAACATTAATTTTCTCCTCGTATAAAATGGCTGAAACGGTGGACACCAATGCTTGGCATGCACCGTATTCAAAATAATTAATATTGACTGCTGTTAAATCTTTCTATTTTCGAAACCGGACCACAAATATCTGGGAGCTGCCCCGCCTGAAGAGCATATGGGCGGTCCGGCCTTTCTCTATTTTACGCATTATTCCGGTATAGTCACTTATGCCGGTAATTTTTTTATGGTTTATTTCCACCAGCAGATCCCCTGGTCTCACGCCGGAAATTGCTGCCTGGGAATCCGGATCAATCCGGATCACCACAAGCCCTTTGATGGATGAGGGATAACCAAGTTGCTCGGCCAAACCCTTATCCAAAGGTTTAAACATAAAGCCCAGGTCATCAAAGCCGTTGGGTTCTTCTCCGAACTGGGAATCTTCTACGCTATCCGGACGTTCACCAAGCTTAACCGTGAACGTTTTATTTTTTCCCTGACGAACCACCTCGATATTGACATTGGAACCCATCCTTAAATTGGCAATGGTCAGGGTCAGGTCCCTGGATGAGTTGATTTTTATACCGTTAACACGGATGATCACGTCGCCTTGACGGATGCCTGCCTCATAGGCAGGATTATCCTCATAGGCTTTTGCCACGTAAACACCTTCATCCGGATCCAAATTATAGTATTCACTCATCTCCTTGCTTACATCCTGGATGGACACGCCTATCCATCCTCTGGATACGCGCTTGGAATCCTTAAGCTGATCAATGACAGTGGTGGCAAGATCCGAAGGGATGGCAAAACCAATGCCCTGGCCGGATTTAATAATGGCGGTATTGATACCGACCACCTCTCCGTCCATGTTCAGCAAAGGTCCGCCGGAGTTACCCGGGTTAATGGAGGCATCAGTCTGAATAAAATCATCATAGGGGCCGGAACCGATAATCCTGCCCTTGGCTGAAATGATGCCGGCGGTCACTGTCTGCTCAAGGCCAAAGGGAGAACCAATGGCCACGACCCAGGAACCGACCTGGGCATTTTTGGAGGATCCGAACTCCAACGGCTTAAGATCCTTGGCATCAATCTTTATCAATGCAAGGTCTGTTACAGGATCTGCGCCGATAATCTTGGCATCATATTCCTGGTCATCATGGAGGATAACCTTGATCTGGTCCGCATCTTTAATTACATGGTTATTGGTTACAATGTATCCTGCCTTATCAATGATAAAGCCTGATCCAAGGCTGCTTTCCGTACGATTCCGCGGCAACCCTTCAAAAGGACTGAAAAAATCTTCCAACCCCGGCTGGTTGCCGAAGGGCGAACCGAAAAAATGCCGAAAGACCCGGCCGCCGCCTTTGATTGTCTTTACGGTCTGGATATTGACCACACCAGGCTTGGCCTGCTCCGCCAGTTGTGAAAAATTTGCCGGAACCATCCGGGTCTGCGCACCTGACAATGCAGGAAAAGCCCAAAAGCCAAAAAGCATCAGACATGTAGTAATAATTTTGATTTGCCTGTTCACAGGTCTCATTTTATACCTCCTTATTAATATATTTCAAAAGCTTGCTTTGTGGATGCAAACAAAGAATAAAACACAAAGATAATTTTTAAATGATTTCAAAGTTACGATGCGGTAATGTTACGATAAAGATACTTCCCCCATTTTCACAGGATTGCACTGAAATTGTACCTGAGTGCTGTTCTATAATGGTTCTGGCAAGACTTAAACCAAGCCCTGTACCCGGTGTTGTCCGGGAAGATTCTTCCCTGAAAAAACGCTCAAAGATCTTTTGACGGTTTTGTGGCGCAATACCAGGCCCGGAATCTTTGACGCCAATTTCCACCAGTTCTTTGCCGCAAGCCTGCAGCGTCACGTGGACACTGCCTTTTTCGGGGGTATATTTGATGGCATTGTCAATCAGATTGGCAAAGGCACGCTGGAGCATGCCTGAATCCCCCTGGATACACACCCCATTGTCCACCTGCTGGGTAAAGGTAATCTGCTTGTCTTCGGCCAGGGGCACAAACAGATCCCAGGCATCAATGATCATGGCACTTAAATCCACGGGTGCGCACTCAAATTCAGCCTCCCCTGCCTCGGCCCGGGAGATGACCAGCATGGTGTTGATCATGTCCAGCAGATGATCGGATTCTTCAATGGTGTTGGCGGCCATGGTCCGGTAGGACTCGATATCCCCAGGACTCTCCTGGATCAATGCCAGTTCCGCAAATCCCCGTATCCGGGTCAGCGGACTTTTAAGGTCATGGGCAATATTGTCGGACATCTCCCGCATGCTTTTTACCAGGGCTGAAATCCGGTCCAGCATCCGGTTAAATGTCACGGCCAGAAGATCAAGCTCGTCCCGGCTTCCGGATTCCGGAACCCGTTCATTCAGATTGGAGCCGGTGATGGTGCTCGCTGTGGCCCTGATGGCCGCAACACCGTAAAGGGCCTGCCTGGACAAAAACATACCTGAAACCGCTGAAAATAAAATAACAAACCCCATGGAAATGGAAAATATTTTTTTAAAACCCGATAAAAACCGGGAATATGCATTCATGGCAAGGCCGGTATGCAAAATAACATTGGAAGCCACAAAGGTATACATCATTCTGGCATTCTGTTCCTGGCCTGCAATGTGATCCGTATTAAACACCGTAACCCGGGACTTCATCAGCCGGTCCACCATTTTCTTGTCCAGACGGACATCTTTCCAATAGGACATGGAGGAGGAGGCAAAGACCTCGCCTGTGGGATAGAGCAGCCTGAAAAAAATCTGCTTTTCCCCTGCTGCCTGGGCCTCAATAACGGCCAGATTCTGGGCGCCCATAATTCCGCTTCGGCTGATGACCGTACGGAAATATCCTGCCTTGTCCATCAGTTCCTGGTCCACCTGGTTCATGATGGTCTGGGTGGCAAGAAAATAGAACAGGCCGAAAGCCACACAGGAGGAGATGGAAAAAATACCTGCATACCATACGGTCAGACGAAAGGCGATGCTCCTGAAAAAACCGGTGCGGAAAAACTCAGTCATCTTCGGCCTTTAATACATACCCGGCACCACGGACCGTATGGATAAGCCGGCTTGGGTATCCCTTGTCGATCTTATCGCGCAGCCGGCAGATACGGGCTTCCACCACATTAGTCATGGGGTCGAAATTATAGTTCCAGACATGTTCCATGATCATGGTTTTGGAGACCACGCGCTCCCGGTTGCGTACCAGGTATTCCAGCAGGGAAAATTCCAGGGGCTGCAGCTCAATAAAAACGTCTCCTCTTTTGACCTGGCGTTTGACAATATCCACACTTAAATCCGCATAGGACAGGGACACGGGTTCGGTGCTGTTCCCGGCCCGCCGGATAAGCGCCTGGACCCGGGCCAGCAGTTCTGAAAAAGAAAAGGGTTTGGTCAGGTAGTCATCAGCACCAGCCTCAAGGCCTTTAACCCGGTCTCCCACCCTGCCCCGGGCGCTGAGTACAATAATAGGGGTGTTTTTCCCCTTGGCCCGCAGTTTTTCTATCAGGGTAAACCCATCCAGGCCCGGCAGCATGATATCAATGATCAGGGTATCAAAATTCGCACCTAAAGCCATATCCAGGCCGTCCGGGCCTGTGTTGGCCACGTCCACGGCAAACCCGGATGCCTTTAGTCCCTTTTCAACAAAGCTGGCTATTTTTTCATCATCTTCAACCAAAAGCAGTCTCATGGCATTTTCATCCTATTCATAGATAATATTGAAATATTATTATACCCTGTACGAATTAATCAATACCGGGGCCATTTTTTCGCTTCTTTGTGATAATATAGTTAGGAGAGTTTCATGTTTATAGAACAACGTATTATAAGGGTAGCTGCAAAATCCATCGGTATCAGCGAGGAGGATGTGGCAACTTTTCTCGCCCAGGGCCAGGAGCAGGTGTATCAGCCCAATGAATGGATATTCCACGAATCAACGCCCCGAAGATGGGCCGGCATCATCCTTGAAGGAGAAGTGGAAATAGTGCGTGGACTGCATGGCTCTTCCCGCAGGCTTGGCTCAATGGTTGCAGGGTCCATGATCAGCGAGGGCGCTTTTCTGGGAAATGATTCACACACCAATGGTGCCTTTACCCGAAACGGCGTAAAAATCTGGCAGATATCACGGGAAAAAATTGATGCGTTCAAAGAAACTGAGCCAGATTTTTTTTACAGAATAGTCTCCCAGATTGCCGTCGGCATTAACCAGCGGATGCGCATGCTTTCCAATAAACTCTTTGAAAACAAGAAAAACGATAATGTGGTCACAAGCGGTTTTCGCCTGGAACATGATTCCCTGGGAGCACGTGAAATTTCCGATGATGTTTATTACGGCGTACAGACCCGGCGCGCCATGGAAAACTTTGCCATTTCCGGTGTACATATCAATAATTTTGAACACATGGTCCAAGCACTGGCCATGGTCAAAAAGGCTGCAGCCCTGGCCAATCATGAACTGGGCAGGATTGATCAGGCCAAGATGGCGGCCATAGCCCAGGCCTGTGATGAAATCCTGGACGGCAAACTGCACGACCAGTTCACCGTTGACATGTTTCAGGGCGGTGCCGGAACCTCTACCAATATGAATGCCAACGAGGTCATTGCCAATCGCGGCCTGGAGATCATGGGTCACAATAAAGGCGAGTATCAGTATCTGCATCCCAATGACCATGTTAACTGCTCCCAATCCACCAATGACACCTACCCCACGGCAATAAAACTTGCGGTCCTGCTTTCCAAAAAAAATCTGGTGCGGGCAATGGAAGAACTGCGCTATGCACTGGAAAGAAAGGCTGAAGAGTTTAAAGATGTTCTGAAGATGGGGCGCACCGAAAATCAGGATGCGGTTCCCATGACCCTGGGTCAGGAATTTTCCGCCTATGCGGTCATGATTGACAGCGCCATCAGTTCCATCATCCAGGCGGCCGATGCATTTCGGGATGTGAACATGGGGGCGACAGCCATCGGTACAGGCATAAACAGTCCGCCAGGCTACGCCGCCCTGGTGGTGGCAAAGCTTAACCAAGTCAGCGGTTTTCAGCTGAGAAGGGCAAAAAACCTGGTGGAGGCCACCCAGAATGCCGGCATTTTTGTCCATATGTCTGCCAATCTCAAACTTGCGGCAGTGCAGATTTCAAAAATCTGTAATGATCTGCGATGGCTCTCTTCCGGCCCCCGCTGCGGTCTGAATGAAATTAATCTGCCCCCCATGCAGCCTGGCTCTTCCATCATGCCAGGCAAGGTAAATCCGGTTATCCCGGAATTGATGAACCAGATCTGTTATCAGGTCATAGGATACGACATGGTTGTGTCCATGGCTGCGGAATCCAGTGAACTGGAGCTGTGTATGGGCGAGCCAATCATTGCCTATGACCTGCTGCACGGCATGATGATCCTTAAAAATGGCTGTATCACACTGGTTGCACGTTGCATTAACGGCATTGAAGCGAACCGGGATATATGCCAGAATTATGTCCAGACCAGCATCGGATTGGTCACCGCGCTGGTTCCGGTCATTGGTTATGAGCAGTCAGCCGCCATTGCAAAGGAAGCGCTCAAAACCGGCGGGCGTGTATATGACCTGGTTCTGGAAAAAGGGCTGCTTACCAGAGTTCAACTGGATGAAATGCTGCGCCCGGAATGTATGACCGACCCCAGGGCAATTACCAGTCGAACAGGTTCGTGCTGATATAACGCTCTGCCGTGTCACATACAATAAAAACAATGGTTTTCCCCGGATGCTGCAGGCCTGTCTGAAAGGCGGCATGAAAATTGGCGCCCGATGAGATGCCGCAAAGAATTCCGTATGATTTGGCAAGGGTTCTGGCACCATTTATGGCATCTTCTCCTTTGACCGGAAAAATTTGGTCCACCAGATTTCGGCTCAGGTTAGCCGGGACAAAACCGGCACCAATGCCCTGGATGGCGTGGGGACCGGCCTTCCCGCCGGAGAGTACCGGCGATTCAGCCGGTTCCACGGCAACGGACATAAGATCCGGATGCTTGCCCTTGATATATTCCGTTACCCCGGTAAGGGTGCCGCCGGTACCCACCCCTGCCACAAAAATATCAACCCGGCCTTGTACCGCCTCCCAGATCTCAGGCCCGGTGGTGGCCCGGTGGGCAGCCGGGTTGGCAGGATTTGAAAACTGGTCAGGCATATAGGCATTCTCATGGGCTGCCACCATCTCGGTCGCTTTGTCCACGGCACCCTGCATGCCAAGACGTCCCGGGGTCAGAACCAGTTGTGCCCCTAAATGACGCAACAGTTTTTGGCGTTCCAGGCTCATGGTTTCCGGCATGGTCAACGCAAGCTTCAGCCCCTTTATACAGGCCACAAACGCAAGAGCAATACCGGTGTTCCCTGAGGTGGGTTCCACGATCAGGGTGTCCGGTCCGATCTGTCCGCCTTTCAGACCTGCCTCAATCATGGCAAGACCGACCCGGTCCTTGACGCTGCCCAAAGGATTGAAATACTCCAGTTTGGCAAAAAGATCTGCCCCGCATTCCCGGGAAGGTGCTTCCAGATAAACCAGGGGGGTATTACCACAGGCCTGGGTGATGTTGTTAATTGTTTTCAAGGACTGTCTCCTTTTTCTGGCTTTTAATAATCAGGCGGGGTTCTTCCATAAATATTTTGGTATCTGCCGGAATTGAGTGTGTGAGCCATACGTTTCCGCCTACAACGGACCGTGCCCCGATAACGGTGTCGCCCCCGAGCACTGTGGCCCCGGAGTAAATAATCACATCATCTTCGATGGTGGGGTGGCGCTTGGCCCAGCGCAGCTTTTCTCCCGCATCCCTGGGAAGGGACAACGCACCGATGGTGACATTCTGGTAGATGCGCACATTTTCACCGATCACAGATGTTTCCCCGATTACAACGCCGGTTCCGTGGTCAATGACAAAGCGCTCACCAATGGTGGCACCCGGATGAATATCGATGCCGGTCAGGCTGTGGGCCAGTTCCGACATGATCCTGGGCAGTTGCGGGATATCAAGCTGGTGAAGGATCCTGGCGATCCGGTGAACCGTAATGGCATACAGACCCGGATAGGAAAAAATAATTTCATCGTGGCTTTTGGCGGCAGGATCTCCGTCATAGGCGGCCCTGACATCGGCGGATAGTTTCTTCCGCAGAACCGGAATCTGTTCGATCACCGTGAACGCGGCTTCATTGCCCCGGCGTTCACATTCCGAACATACCCTGTCATATCTCAGGCAGTCATGGCGCAGCACATGGATGACCTGCCTGGAAAGGATGTCGTAGAGCCGTGTGATTTCCTGGCCCATATGGTAGGTCAGGTTGACACTGTCCATTTTTTCATTTGAAAAATATCCGGGGAACAGAATATTTCTTAAGTTTTCAATCATATCCCTGACTGAGGTGGAAAAATGGATGGGTTCATCCCCGATGTGGGCAAAGCATTCAGGATCATCCAGTGTATTGATGATCCGGTCAATGATCCCGGGAAGGGCCGTTCTTTGAACATTTCGGATTCGTGTGCCCGCACATCGGCACAGATTGTCGCTTTTATCCGGCAGACTCATTTTTTCTTAACTCCCCTGCATATTATCAAACAATGCCAAGAATACATCACAACTTCGGCACTCTTCCATTTTCTTTTCCCAGGAACCATGGGTTTTGCCCCCGCACCGGGTGCCGTTGACAAACCAGCACACATCCCCGGATTTGAATTCATAGGCCGGGCATTGGTTCATCTGCTCTTCCGGGCATTGCAAAAGGTCCCAGCACTTTTTTTTCTCGCCGGTCCGCTGCAGGATGCGGGAGAGCAGGAAATAGATCTGTCGCTCCACATGGCCCGGGATTTTGCGCCATCCCTGCTCATAGCTGTGGATTGCTTTAACGGATACCCCTAGAAGCTGGGCCATCTCTTTCTGGGTACGGTCTAAACGGGATCTGAATATTTTAAATTCCTTGCTGGTCATAGGTTCTTTCCATAAATTATTAAGCTTGTCAGGTAAAAATATACCACAATGTGGCAATTGTCAAACTATCGCGATCCCTTTATGCTGTTTAATGACAAAAACTACAAATCAACTTCGATAGGGAGTCTTTTCAAATTATATTATGAAACCGATTGATTTCATAGAACATCCAGAGGGAGGCAGATTTCGTGAAGTTTTTAGATCCGCCCAGACAGTGTCAAAACATGATGGCACTATAAAGTCAGCTTTGACCCACATTTATTTTTCGTTAGACCGGGGAGAAATAAGCAGATTCCATAAAGTTTCTTCTGATGAGGTTTGGAATCTCTACCAGGGAACAGGAATTAAACTCTTTACATGGGATGGAACAAACACGCCGCCCCAATGCGTTACCTTATCTGCTTGCGACAATTGTTTCTGTCATGTTGTCCCTTCTGGTTTCTGGCAAGCGGCAACACCTATTTCCGAAGCGGTCTTGGTGGGCTGTTCAGTTGCTCCTGGTTTTGAATTTTCTGATTTCACACTTATGGATCTAAATTCCCAGGAAGCAAAGAAGCTTATTTCATTAGTTCCGCAGATGGCCGAATATATCGCTCCCTGACAATCAAAATGCACCGGACGACCCGGTGATTCAGATGTTAAAATATTTCTTGATCAATACTAACCTAAAGTTTATCCTTTGACATACAAACTTTAAAACAAGGAGTTCACAATGTCCGTTATCACCATCTCAAGAGGTTCTTACAGTCGCGGAAAGGAAGTTGCTGAAAAGGTGGCCACAGAACTGGGGTATGAATGTATTTCCCGTGATATTCTTCTGGAAGCATCGGAAGAATTCAATATCCCGGAGATCAGGCTGGTCAGGGCGCTTCATGATGCGCCCTCCGTTCTTGAAAGATTCACCCACGGCAGGGAACGCTATGTAAGTTATATCCGTAAGGCGCTTTTACAGCATATTCGGAAAGACAATGTTGTGTATCACGGACTGGCGGGGCACTATTTTCTACTGAATATCCCCAATGTACTGAAAATTAGAATCATATCAGATATGGAAGAACGTGTGAAAGAAGAAGTCAGGCGGGAAAATATTTCCGAGGAAAAAGCACGTTATATTCTGAGAAAAGATGATGATGAACGAAGAAAATGGGGACTTAGGTTATACGGAATTGATACATGGGACAGCAGACTTTATGATATGGTCATTAATATAAAAAACCTTTCGGTTGAAGATGCCGCAGATCTGATCTGCCGGACGGTTCGGAAACCTAATTTTGAAACCACACCCGAATCGGAAAAAATCCTTGATGATTCGCTTCTTTCCGCAAAAGTCCATGCAGCGCTTGTGAAAATAGCTCCCAAAAGCATCGTCACAGCCGATGACGGTGTTGTAGAGATCAGCGATTCGGAAGGTCTGTCGGACATAAAAAATGATGCGTTTAATGAAATAAAAAGCATTGCGGAAAATGTTGAAGGGGTGAAAGAGGTGATTATGAATATGCACAGAAAAACAGACAACCATCGCTCAGTCAATCCTTTCCATAATATATAACGAGAATGCCATATAACCCGGCAAAGAATTTCAAAATTGTGGTGGCCTATGACGGCACCGACTTTTTCGGGTGGCAGCGCCAGACTGATAAACCCACCATCCAGGGTGAACTTGAACGCATATTATCCACCATTTTAAACCAGGACATTAAAATTCATGGTTCCGGGCGTACAGATGCAGGCGTTCATGCCCGGGGCCAGGTCGCCCATTTCCATGCAAAGACCCGACTTGCCCCGGATATCATTCAAAAAGGGGTGAACAGCCTTGTGTCCGGTCCCATTGTGATCCATGACTGCTGTCTTGCAGATTCTGATTTCCATGCCCAGTACCATGTCCTTTCCAAAGAGTACCGGTATTACATATTGAACAGGGAAACCCCCACTGCCATTGGCCGGGATTATTTATGGCATGTAAAACCGGTTCTGGATATTGACATCATGAATCAGTGTTGTGAATACCTTTTGGGCGAACATGATTTTAAAGCCTTTGAGAATACAGGCAGTCCAAGATCTTCCACCGTAAGAACGGTTTTCAGTGCAAGCTGGGCAAAGATGCCTCACGATCGGCTGGAATTTTGCATCTGTGCCACAGGATTTTTAAAAAACATGGTTAGAAATATAGTGGGTACGCTGAAAGATGCCGGTACAGGACGGATTAATCCGGAAATGTTCAATAAAATACTCTATTCGTGTGAACGTCCCCTTGCCGGCGCTACTGCGCCTTCAAAGGGGCTGTTTTTGCATCAGGTAACTTATTAATTAGAGTGCTATATTTCGGATTCCCGGATTCTGGTTATATGAAGGTTATAATAGGCAATGATGTCACGGCGGTAAAGCATGCCGATAAACTGGCCCGGATCATCCTCATCCACCACAGGCAGGGCATCAATGTTTTTCTTTGTCAGTTTGAGCAGTACCGTGTTCAAATCTTCGGACAAAGTGGTTGTAATCATACTGGATACCATAATATCCTTCATGACGACCAGTTGCTCAAGCTCACTTGAGAAAAGGACCTCCCGGACATCTGTGGAGGAAAAAATGCCGCATAATTTCCCCTGGTCATTCATGACGGGAAAATATCTTTGTTTGGTGGTCTGAAATATTTTTTTAAACTGACAGAAACTCATGTCCTGGTTCAGGCATCTGACTTCCTTGATCAAAGTCTTAAGTTTTTCCACTTTTATGGTTTGAAGAATATCTATCATAAATTCTCCGGCATGAAGTGGCGAATCCACCCGCGATTTTACCTGATTTTCATAAATGGACCATTTTGTTGACAAAAGATAACACACCGAACAGACCAGAAGGCTTGGCAGCAGAAGATGATAGGAGTTGGTCATCTCACTGACAAATATAATGGTGGATATGGGGGCATTGGACACAGCCGTGAAAAACCCTGCCATACCAACGATAACAAAGGCGCCGGGCTGGGTTACCACCGTGGGTAGAAACATATGGAAAAACTGCCCGACTGCCCCGCCCATGGCTCCGCCAATGACAACCGAAGGCCCGAACACACCGCCGGACCCGCCAGACCCAATGGAAAATGACGTGGTGAAAATTTTTCCTATAGCCAGTGTTAAAAGCACGGGGATGGTCAGCTGGTTAAAAATGGCATTCTGGGCCATGCCATATCCAAACGCCAGGGTATAGGGCATAAAAAAGCCGATAACGCCGGTCAAAATCCCGCCAACCGCAGGTTTGATATGATTTGGGACTTTCAGCTTCTTAAACAGGTTTGTCGTCCCGTAAAATACTTTAATATATAAAACGCCGGTAACCACCAGAACCACGGCAAGGGCAAGGTAGGGACCAAGTTGCAGCGGATTGTGAAATTTAAACGCCGGGGACTCAAAAAGCGATCCCCATCCGAAAACCAGACAAAAG
Organism: Desulfobacter sp.; assembly: GCF_050177295.1. Taxonomy (NCBI): domain Bacteria; kingdom Pseudomonadati; phylum Thermodesulfobacteriota; class Desulfobacteria; order Desulfobacterales; family Desulfobacteraceae; genus Desulfobacter; species Desulfobacter sp. Next base: position 6,193 of record NZ_JBFXHE010000050.1, on the reverse strand, counting down.
GTGCAATAAGCCACCACAGAGGAGATACCTGCCGGAATGATAACCGAAGACTCAAATTCAGGATCGCGGTAGAGTACTTCTGCGGCAAAGAGTGCGCCGGCCAAAGGCGCTCTGAAGATACTGCCCACACCGGCACCGATGCCTGCGGCCATCATGATGCACCGCTCCCGTTCAGACAGGTTGAACCTGGTGGCCAGAAAAGACCCGAATCCGCCCCCGATCTGGGCAATGGGGCCTTCCCTGCCTCCTGAACCGCCGGTGGTCAGTGTGATGGTGGAGGCAATGGTTTTGATAATCGGAACCCGTGACCGGATAATGCCGCCCTTGCGATGGAAGGCATCAATTGCGGCATCCGTGCCATGCCCCTCTGCCTCGGGGGCAAAGGTATAAACAATCCACCCGGAAACAAGCCCGCCCAATGCCGGTAAAAATAATAATACCCACTTGTTGAACGGGGTATCGGTGTGGGGCAGCAGCAGATGCTCGCCTGCAGGTCCCTGGGGCCTGTATCCGGCCATCATATCCATAAAATAATGCATACCAAGGCCGCACAGGTAATGAAACAGAATGGCCCCAAGGCCTGACATGACGCCTATCAGAACAAAATAGAACACCCATTTGCCGGCATATTTCAGATCAACACCACTTTTTCTGCCTCCCATTGTAACATCCCATAAAAAATTTTACTTATCTCAGATCATTGATCCCTGAAAGGATAATGTCAAATAAAGTTTTCACATCCTTTTCCTCCAGGCATGAAAAAGCCACCCGAAGATTGTCTTCTCCAATGGAGATCAGACCGGTACCATATTTGTCAAGCAGATGAAGCCTTAACGCTTCTGCATTCACACCCTTAACACGAATGCACAGGAAATATCCTGAATTAAACGGATAGACATCAAAACCCTCCGCATATTTGGGATCTTTGAGCACCTCTTTGATGGCAGTGGCACGGGATTTGAGCAGGTCAAACTTTTCCTGTTTAAGGGTTTTATAGTTTTCATCTTGCATGGATTTGACAAGAATGGTCTGACTTAAATGGGAACAATTTGAGATATTGCCCCGGATGCATCCGGCTGTCTTTTTTTCCAGGGCCTTATACACCCCTTCAAGGTTGGCATCCGCTGCAACCCCGTAAGTGGTAAACCCGGTTCTGAATCCCATGACATAATCTTCCTTGGTGGGTCCGTCGAGTTTGACAGCCACAAGCCGGCTCGATTTGCCGGCAAGCTTGGCAAACAGAGACTGTTTGGATGTTTCCTCTTCGAAAAACAGTCCAAAATAGGCGTCATCACAGGCTGCCACCACATTGGTTCCCTTTTGTGCAACATCAATGAGGATCTGAGCAACACGGGCCGCCTCTTCCTTGCTTAAGGTATACCCGGTTGGGTTGTGGGGGAAATTAAGCATGGTAATGATCTTGTCATTGTGAGCCGCCTGTTCCCTGATCACACGCTCGAAATCATCTAGGTTAAAATGGGTCAGTGCGTCGTCATAGGATTTGTATGTAACAAACCGGGCACTATTGCGAACACGAAAGATCATGTCATAGTTGTCCCATATCATATCCGGCATGACAATAACATCGTTGGCATTTACCCACATGTCCGACAAGATGGAAACCCCGTGGGTGATACCGGATGTGACGATGGGCAGACTGACGGCAGTTCCCCCAAGGGAAGGATTTTTAACATACAGTTCCTTAAGCCATTTTTCACGCAGTTCCAGCAGCCCGAATGAGGAAGCATAGGACAGGTAATTATCCGGTTCAATTTCTGTAATGTATTTTGTCACGGAAGGAAGACTTAGAACACAACTGCCCTGCCTTGCGATGCCGATGGTTGCGTTGATCCTGTAAGCCTTTAACTTTGCTTCAGCACTCTGGGTTAAAATACCCCTGGGGAAAAACAGTTTTTTCCCCATATCAGAAAGCATTTCATACACATGGGGCGCGGCCTGTCTAATGGTGTTATTCAACTCCTGGGCAATTGGATTCATGATTCAACCTGTAAATTAAAGTATTATCCAGTTCAGTGAAATGTATATCTGAAAAAAAGAAAACCCTGCAGTCAGACCCAAGGAAGCCCAAGGAAAACTGCAGAGTTTTTTCATGTACAGAATTAGTTGTGTTATCTTCGCTTGGAGGCCTTGATTGGGTTAAGTTTCTGTTTTTTGGTTTCAGTGGCGGTTTTGACATGGGTGGCCATGTTGCAGTTGCCGTTTTTCCATTTCAGAGACGGGTCAGGTGCAGCAGTACAGTAAACGCCGGTGGAAAACTCGCCACTTTTCTGGCATCCTTTGCATTCATCAATGATGGGAAGGCAGTTGCCTTCGTTATAGCTGCAGCCCTGGGCAGTCATGAATACACAATCCTGGCCTTCTCTAACCGTTGTACAAATCATAATCGTCTTCCTGTTTCAGTGTTATATTTCATTATTATAATGGTGTTATAAATTTCAAAATAAAACCGGTTTTTATATAACCGGGAAAAATAAACCGTACCCAACTATCATAATGCCACTTTAATTGTCAACTAATTATTTTTAAAGAAATATTTGTTCTATGGTATATTTGGATTCTGTCTCTTGTGGGCAGTTCCTTTCTGATGTATAATATGAAAACGTCAAATATCATGACCTTAACCATATCCAGTCTAATAATAATTCGGGAAAACCAATGATCATAGACGATGCTGTTCAAGTCCTTAAAATGGAAGCCCAGTCTCTTCTGGACCTTATTGAAAAACTTAATATGGATTTTCAAACCCTTGTCAATGCAATCTGCAATGCAAAAGGACGGGTCATCATTTCGGGAATCGGGAAATCGGGGTTAATCGGAAGAAAAATTGCCGCCACCTTAAGCAGTACCGGAACCAATGCCCTGTTCCTTCATCCGGTTGAAGCGGTTCACGGGGACCTTGGCATGGTCAGCCGAAATGATATATTCATTGCCATCTCAAATTCCGGTGAAACAGGAGAACTGAACCAGCTTTTGCCGGTGATCCGGGAGGTGGGCTGCAGGATTGCAGGGTTTACAGGAAAGCCAGAATCCACCATGGCAGGATTTTGCGATCTGATTATATACACCGGCGTAAAAAAAGAAGCCTGCCCCTTGAATATGGCACCGACCTGTTCAACCACGGCCCAGCTGGCCATGGGGGATGCCCTGGCCGTGGCCCTGATCAAAAAGAAAAACTTTAAAAAAGCTGATTTCATGCGTTCCCATCCCGGCGGCGCACTGGGACAGCGCCTGTCAGGCAAGGTCAGCGAGCTGATGCTTGAAAAATCAGGCGTACCTTGTGTACAAACAGGTGCCACCATGGCCCAGGCCCTTGCCTGCATGGATGCTCACCGCCTGGGTGCTGTTTTTGTGCTTGATTCTGCTGATAAACTCATGGGTATCCTTACTGACGGGGATGTCCGGCACTGGATGGCAAAAGGGGGCCGCACAGCCGACACCCTGCTTGTGGATGAGGTGATGACCTGCTCCCCAAGACATCTATTCCCTGACTCCTATCTGTATGATGCCCTGAATTTAATGGAAAAATATGAAATTACGGTTTTGCCCATCCTTGGAGAGAAAGGCTGCCTTAAAGGATTACTGCATCTCCACGACATTCTGGGAAAGGGAACCTTTAAATTTAATGGAGGCACTCAATGAAAAGTATGAACATCAACACCACCATTCCCGTTTTAGGCCCTGCCCGGATTCCGTCTCCTCTGGTTTCCCAGGGAGTGGCCTGTGACGGTAAAACCCGGTTCATGAAAGATGAATACAGAATCCGCGTTGATGTCAGGGTTGACCCTGTTGCCCAAGAAAAAGAAGACGGTATACTCAGTTTTGAACAGGCCGGACCCCGGGAAAAAATTTACTTTGACCCCAGCAAACTCAAGTGTGCGGTGGTTACCTGCGGAGGACTTTGCCCCGGACTGAACGATATTATCCGGTCGATAGTGCTTGAATTGTCCCATGTGTATGGTGTTAAAAATATTTATGGTATTCGCTACGGGCTCCAGGGCTTTATCCCAAAATACGGCCATGACCTGATTGAGCTTAACCCGCAATGCGTGTCAGGCATTCAGAATACCGGGGGCTCCATGCTAGGCTCTTCCCGGGGAGGCCAGGATATCGGGGAAATTGTGGACTGCCTGGAACGTATTGGGGTGGGGCTGCTTTTCATGGTGGGTGGCGACGGAACCCTTATGGCCTCAAAGGCCATTGGTGAAGAAGTATTAAACCGCGGGCTGAAGATTTCCGTGGTTGGCATTCCAAAAACCATTGATAATGATATCTTCCTGGTTTCCCGTTCCTTTGGCTTTGATTCAGCCGTGGACGTGGCCACCCTGGCAATCAAGGGGGCGCATAACGAAGCCGAGGCCTATCCCAACGGTATCGGTCTGATCAAGCTCATGGGCAGGCATTCGGGATTTTTGGCAGCCACGGCAGCCCTTGCCCAGCCTGACGCCAATTTTGTGCTCATCCCTGAAGAAGAAATCATGCTGCATGGCGAAAACGGACTTCTGGCAGCTCTGGAACGGCGTCTGGCCTTAAGAAAGCATGCGGTGATCATTGTTGCCGAAGGGGCTGGCCAGAATTTTTTTGAAGACAAGGATATTGAGCATGATGCATCGGGCAATGTGAAGCTCAAGGATATTGGGCTGTTTTTAAAGGCGGAAATCAGTGCCTATTTTGAATCCAAAGCTATCCCCATCTCTTTGAAATACATTGATCCATCCTACATCATCCGCAGCCTGCCGGCCAATGCCAATGACTCGGTGTTCTGCGGACTGCTGGCAAGGGATGCCGTACATGCGGGCATGGCCGGTAAAACCAATCTGCTTATCAGCTTCTGGAATAATAATTATGTCCATGTCCCCATGGATGCCTCAGCCGGACGGCGCAAAAAAATGGATCCGTCAGGCAGGCTGTGGCAGTCGGTTCTTGAATCCACAGGCCAGAATTCATTATTTAACGGCTGATTCCATAGCATTGATCTCCATAAACTGATCATCCTTTACGGTGATCAGAAACAACGCCTTATGCGGGGTGCCGGTCTCATCAAAACGTGTGCGGCCGGTGGCCCCGTCAAAGATAAATTGACCCTGTAGAATATCCTTCAGTTCTCTCCCTGAATTAACATCATCGGCGTTGGCCGCCGTGAACAGAATCTGGGCCGTATCATAGGCAATGGCCTCAAGGAAGCCGGGTTTTTCCTGGTATAAATCCTGAAATGCCTTATCAAACCATGCGGTTTCAGGATTGGCACTGCCGGAAAAATATCCGTCGCAGATGATGGTGTTTCGATTATACCTTCTGGTCTCTTTTAAGAAGCTGTCACTGTGCCACAGGTTTGTCCCTAACAGGACAAAGCCCCGGGCATCATGGTAAACAAGCTGGGGGAGTATCAGATTGATCCTGGTCACTGAATCCGGGATAAAAAGTGCCTGGAAATCTAACCCCGTGTTACTGATCAACCTTTTGATGGCAGCTGAAAAATCAGTCTTGCTGCCGTCATATACCTGGGCTGCCGTTAATTGGCCTTCAAACTGATCTACCATCTCCCTAAACGCCTGCATATACCGGTTTCCATATTTATCGTCCGGATATAAGACAGCCATTTTCCTCAGTCCCAGTTCATGAAAAACATAAGTCCCTAAGGCCTGGACCTGCATCTCAGGGGTTATAAAATGGGTAAATATATAATCCCCATATTGGGGAAATTCAGTTTTCTGGGTCAGGGACATCATGGGAATACCAAGGGCCTGGGCCTTGTCAGCCACTTCCTTTGAAACGAAAATGGGCCCCAGAATGGAAAAAACATTCTCCTTTCCAAGCTGCTCCACACACATGGCAGCGTGTGCGGGATCTGACATACTGTCCTTGACCACAATGATTAAATCCTTAATACCGGATTCAGATAGCCGGGCCATGGCAAGCTCTATACCTTTCATGGCCTTTTGTCCGTAAAGTTTATACTTCCCGGACATGGGCAGGATAACCCCCAGCTTCTTTTTATTAAAGGATGTGGTGCCCAGACCTGCCAAAAGTTCCCTTATCTGCTTGGTCTTGGGATGATCGGGATATTTTTCAAGAAAAGCATTCAAGACATTTGCAGCATTGGCATAATCTTTCTGCCGGGCAAATTTGTAACCCGCCCAGTAGTCAAAAAGGTCCTGGGGAATGGAAAGATTTT
>NZ_JBFXHE010000049.1:0-18231 GCF_050177295.1 Desulfobacter sp. | reverse complement strand
GAGCCTGGAATAGAGCATGGTTGAAATGCCTTTTTTAATATAGTCCAGCTTCTTGTCGGCATTGATGTTAAAGGAAAGGACTGCAAGGGTTTCAGGGGTGTTTGCAAAGGCCGCTGTATGTGCAAAGCTCAATCCGGCAAGGATAAAAACGGACATAATGCCTTTGAAAAATGAGGGTGATTTCTTCATTTGCTTCTCCCGTTACAATTTTGATTTGAGCATGGGCGTGACCACTTTGGGGTCAGCCTTGCCACGGGTTTTTTTCATGACCTGGCCCATGAAAAAGCTGAACAGCTTGGTTTTTCCTTCTTTGTAAGCTTTTGCCTCCTCCGGGTTTTCCTGAATAACCGCATCCACCATTGCTTCAAGCTCACCCTGGTCCGATACCTGTTCAAGGCCTTTCTCTTTGACTATGGATTCAGGATCTTTGCCGGTTTCAACCATTTGTTCAAAAACGGTTTTGGCGGCATTAGCATTGATCCGGGAAGATTCCAGAAGCCCAAGAAGTTTTGAAAATCCACGGGCTGACACAGGTGAATCACAGATTTCAATGCCCTTGGCATTAAGCATGCCCATAAGTGTGGTCATGGTCCAGTTGGCGGCCTGCTTGATGTTTTTTAATGGTTTAATGGTATCCTCAAAAAAATTGGCCATGTCCAGGCTGGCGGTTAAAACACCGGCATCATATTCAGACAGGCTGTATTCCCGGATAAACCGCTCCTTTTTCTCGTCCGGCAATTCCGGCATGCTGGTAAGGACTTCCTGGATCCAGGCATCGTCCACAATCAATGGCACAAGGTCGGGATCCGGGAAATATCTGTAATCGTGGGCCTCTTCCTTGCCCCGCATGGATACTGTGCGATTTTGGGCCGGATCCCACAAGCGGGTTTCCTGAATGACCTGCCCACCCTCTTCAAGGACATAGGTCTGACGCTGGATTTCGTACAGAATGGCTTTTTCCACATGTTTAAAGGAGTTCAGATTTTTAAGCTCGGCCCGGGTGCCGAATTCCGCCTGACCCTGGGGCCGCAGGGAGACATTGGCGTCGCATCTGAATGAGCCTTGTTCCATGTTTCCGTCACATACGTCAATGTACTTTAAAATGGCATGCAGTTTTTTTAAGTATGCACTGGCTTGGGCAGCCGTGCGAAGATCAGGTTCACTGACAATCTCAATAAGAGGCACCCCAGTTCTGTTCAAGTCCACCATACTTTTTCCCCGCAAGGAATCGTGGATCAGTTTTCCGGCATCTTCCTCCATGTGAATGCGGGTGATGCCGATGCGTTTTTGCCCTGCATCTGCTTCAATATCCAGAAAGCCGTGTTCGGCAATGGGTTTCGCATACTGGGTGATCTGGTAACCCTTGGGAAGATCCGGGTAGAAATAATTTTTTCTGTCAAACCGGCTTTCCCGATTGATGGTGCAGTGGGTGGCAAGGCCGGCCTTGACTGCAAAGGTGACGGCCTGTTTATTCAGGACCGGTAACACCCCTGGCATGCCCGTGCATACCGGGCAGGTGTTGGCGTTGGGGGCTTTGCCAAAAGCGGTTGAGCAGCTGCAGAAAATTTTAGTCTCTGTTTTGAGCTGGGCGTGGACCTCAAGTCCGATAACAGGTTCAAATATCATATGATGTTTGGTTCCTTTGGGTACCCGGCGCATGAAGATGTCCATGTCCGGGGTTGAGTTCTTACCAGCCTTCCTTTATAACCTTGATATTTTTAATTATCAAGGGTACCTCGAATAATAAAGGATAAAAGGAAATCATTTCAATGAAATTTTTTTTCGGTGTGATGGGCATGGTTATGATTGTGGAAGGGCTGCCCTATTTCATCGCGCCCCACAAGATGCGGCAGATGGTAACGATGATCCTGCAAATGCCCGAAGGCTCCCTGAGGCGGTTCGGCTTCTTTATGATGCTGGCGGGCCTGGCGGTGGTATACCTTTCCATGGGGGCCGGCTGATGTACAATCTGTCTGATTACAGCTATGGCCTGCCCGAATCCCTGATTGCCCAGACACCCTGCGAACACAGAAGCCTGTCCCGTCTCATGCACCTGGATCGCAGAAGCCACGGCATCAGCCATCGCAGATTTCTTGATATATCCGCTCTGCTGCGTCCCGGAGATCTGCTGGTGGTCAATGACACCCGGGTGGTGCCGGCAAGGCTTTTAGGTCATAAACCCACGGGGGGGCGCGTAGAGGTTCTTATTATTGATTATGCTGCCGGCATGAAACACCTGGCTGACACAGGACGGTTTCAGTGTGACTGCCTGATCCGGGCGTCACGCAGGCCGGAACCGGGCACTGTGCTTGATCTGGGTCAAGATATCAAGGCCACGGTGATTGAACACCGGGACCGGATATCGGTGGTGTCCTTTGACGGGGGCAATGAATTTGTATCCCGATTGAAAAAAGCAGGCAAAATACCCCTGCCGCCCTATATAAGACGGGATCAGAATCCGGGCCAGGGGGCCGGCACACAGGCGCAGACGGATGCACAATTGCATGAGCAAAAAGACCGGCAGGATTACCAGACGGTTTATGCCACAGCCGAGGGTGCTGTGGCCGCGCCCACGGCAGGATTCCATTTTACACAAGATCTCCTTGCAACGCTTTGTGCCAGGGGCGTGGACGTGGTCCGGATTACCCTGCATGTGGGGTATGGCACCTTTGTACCAGTGCGGGTAAAGGATATCCGGGATCATCAGATCCACTCGGAATATTTTATTGTAACTGAGCAGACGGCTGAAAAGATCAACCAGGCCCGTGGGGATGGACGCAGGATTATTGCCGTGGGCACCACCGCAGTGCGGACCCTGGAGTTCTGTGCCGGCGATGGGGGCAGGATTTGCGCCGGCCAGGGCCGGTGCAATCTGTTTATCTATCCAGGCTACCGGTTCAAATGCGTGGATGCCATGATCACCAATTTCCATTTACCTGAATCCACGCTGCTCATGCTGATTTCCGCTTTTTATGACCGAGAACGGATTTTGGATGCCTATCGAGTCGCTGTGGCTGAAAAGTACCGGTTTTTCAGTTATGGCGATGCCATGTTTATTGAGTAAAAATTAAAATGTTTACAAAAGATGCTTAACTTTGACCTGATAAAAAATAATCGTACAAAAGGTGACGGCCGGGACCGTTCCCGTCTGGGACGAATCACCACGGATCACGGTGTTATTGAAACACCCATTTTCATGCCCGTGGGGACTATGGGATCAGTGAAGGCCGTTTCAAAGGAAGATCTGGAACATTGCGGGGCCCAGATTATTCTTGGCAATACCTATCATTTATATTTGCGGCCAGGCGTCGAAGTCATTGAAACCATGAAAGGGCTTCATGCCTTTACGGCCTGGAATAAGCCCATGCTCACCGATTCCGGGGGGTTCCAGTTTTTTTCTTTGGCAAAACTGGCCAAGTTCACCGAAGAAGGGGTTCATTTTCAATCCCATATTGACGGCTCCAGGCACTTTTTTTCCCCGGAACGGGCCGTTGGGATCCAGATGATTCTGGGACCGGATATCATGATGTCCCTGGACTGGTGCCAGGGGCACCCGGCCACGGACCAGCAGGTAGCTGACGCCTTGAACAAAACCACGGCCTGGGCCCAAAGAGGCTTTGACTTCTGGCAGGAAAACGGTGCGGTTAACAACCTGTTCGGCATTGTCCAGGGTGGAATGGTCAAGGCACTTCGATCTTTATCCGCAGAACAGATAACCGCCATTGATTTTCCCGGCTTTGCCATCGGCGGTCTTTCCGTGGGAGAGCCCACCGAAGTGATGTATGAGATGGCCGACCACACCCTGCCGCTTCTGCCGTCGAAAAAGCCACGGTATATTATGGGGGTGGGCACGCCTGAAAACCTTGTAACCTTGGTGGGCATGGGCTGCGACATGTTTGACTGTGTGATGCCTTCCAGAAATGCCAGAAACGGCCAGCTTTTTACCCATACCGGCATCATCAATATCTCCAATGCCGGACATAAGACAGACGAGCGCCCCATTGACGAAACCTGTGGCTGTTACACCTGCCGCAATTATTCAAGGGCTTATCTGCGCCATCTGTATAAATCCCGGGAGCTTTTGTCCTATCGTCTGAACACTATTCATAATCTCTATTATTATCTTGACCTTATGGCTAAAATGCGCCATGCAATACAGAAAGACAGGTTTCCTGAATTTAAACAGCAGTTTTTTGATGCAAGACAGGATCAATAAGCATGCATGAGATGGGTATTGCCCAGCAGCTGGTCGTCATCGCCCTGGACGCCATTCCCGATGATATTAAAAATCCCAGGGTGGAGAAGCTGAATTTAAGGATCGGCAAACTGGCTGCCGTGGTGGAGCATAGCCTCTCTTTCTGCCTGGAGATGATTACCAGGGACACACCCCTTGAAAGCGCTGAACTGGTTATCGAACAGGTGCCGGTGTGCCTGCGATGCGAAACCTGTAAACACCAGTGGCAGACAGATATCCCTGCCTTTGGGTGTCCTGCATGCAAAACCGGGCAGGTGACCATGATTTCGGGACGGGAGATTGAGATTTCATCCATAGAACTGGCTGACAATTAAAATACTCTAAAATTAAGAGGAATGAACCATGGAGATCAATATACAAAAACGGGTTCTGGAAAGAAACAAATCAGATGCAGATAGAAACAGGGCATTTTTTAAAGAGAAACAGGTGTTTGTCCTGAACATGATGTCATCGCCGGGATCCGGCAAAACAGAAACCCTGTACCGGACCCTGGAAAAGCTGATGCCCGATATCCGGGTGGGGGTGATTGTGGGTGATATCTGCACCACCAATGATGCGGACCGGCTTTCTGTAACCGGTGCCAAGGTAACCCAGATCAACACGGACCAGTTCGGGGGGGACTGCCATCTGGCAGCCCATCTCATTGAATCATCGGCGAGGTCCCTGGGTTGCGATGATCTTGACCTGCTCATCGTGGAAAATATCGGCAACCTGGTCTGTCCTGCGGAATTTGATATTGGCGAGGATGCAAAAATCGTGGTTTTAAGCGTCACCGAGGGCGAGGACAAACCTTTAAAATACCCGCTCATGTTCCAGGTGGCTGATGCTGCCATTTTAAACAAAATAGATCTTTTGCCCTATCTCGATTTTGATGCGGCCCTGGCTGTGGAAAATATGGGCAAGGTGCATCCGGGCATGCCGGTGTTTGAGCTATCCGCCAAGACCTGGGAAGGCTTTGAGCCCTGGCTTTCATGGTTACGCACCAGGGTGAAGGAAAAACTGGGGTTTTCATGGTTTTAAATAGGAATTTAAATTGGGGTACAAATCATGGGTGTAAAGAAAATGGCATTTGCCGGATCCTGGTATCCGGGATCAGCAGACCAGTGCCGGTCTGCCATTAAACGGCTTAGAGGGGATATGGGGGCAGGAGGGGATACAAAAATTTTAGGTACTCCTGTGGCGGGCATTGTTCCCCATGCAGGCTGGATCTACTCCGGAAAACTTGCCTGCCGGGTATTTGCTGCGCTGGCCCATGGCAGCCGGGTTGTGGACACCGTTGTTCTTTTCGGGGTTCACATGCATGCCGCTTCCCCGGCTTTTATTCTGGACGGTACAGCCGTTGATACACCTTTGGGAGCCATTGAGATTGACCGGGAAATTACAGATGCTCTGGTACGGCGGGCCGCTGACGCAGGGTTTGACCTGAAACAATTGACACCCGACCGGTTCCCCGAAGAAAATACCCTGGAACTGCAATACCCATTTATTAAATATTTTTTTCCAAAGGCCCGGATTGTGGTGTGCGCCGTACCGCCTTCGGATGCGGCGCAAGCATTGGGAATTGCCGTAGTTGGGGCCGCAGAACCCTTGGGCCGGTCCCTGGCTGTGATCGGTTCCACAGACATGACCCATTACGGTCCGCGATTCGGATTTGAACCTGCTGGGTCAGGCCAGGCTGCGTTTGAGTGGGTTGCAAAGGAAAACGATGGGGCTGCCATTAAAGCATTAACAGCCATGGATGAAAAGCAGATTATTCATCAAGGACTGTCCCGTCACAATATGTGCTGTGCCGGGGCTGCCTGTGCTGCTGCTGCTGCTGCAAAAAAAATGGGCGCAGTCAAAGGTGTCTGCCTTGACTACGCCTCAAGTTTTGATCCGTTACAACCCACTGCCGATTTTGTGGGATATTGCAGCGTGCTTTTTAAGGCGTGCAGCAGACTTTGACAGTCAGAGGGGATAAACAGAACAATTTGACGAAGAGGGCGCAGTCCACGGAGTGATCCTGAGTCTGTTGTTTGACCACACTTTACTCCTTCATCCCGAAAAGAACTGGCTCAACTTGTCAAAAAACATTTTAAACAGATACCATCTGCACCCAATTTTACAAATAACTAACATTACAAGAAGAAAATTTTAGTTACTTAGAAGTCGAGTATCAGACCTCTGGATTGAGTTTGTGATATTGCATTGATCAGGGTTCTTCAGCAGGTTTAATGATAAAAGACTGAATTCGATTACCGTCCATGTCCTTTACCGAAAAGACCCAGTTATTCATGAGGATGGATTCCCCGGGATTGGGGATACGCTCCACAAGTTCCAGGAAAAATCCCGAGACCGTATCGTAGTTTGCAGATTCAGGAATGCCCAGGTTTAGTTCTTTGTTGAGATGATATATATCTGTTTTCCCGGACACCAGCCACTTGTTCCCTTTGATCTGGACAATGTCCGGTGTGTTTTTATCGGACTCATCGGCAATTTCTCCAAAAATTTCTTCAACCACATCCTCAAGGGTTACGATACCGGATACGCCACCATATTCATCAACCACAACCGCCATATGGCTCTTTTTTGCCTTAAAGGCTTTGAGCAGTGAATCCAGTTTTTTTGATTCCGGTATGAAATACGGATTTTTCATAATCCCTTTTACATCAATGCTGTCCGGATTTTTCCCGGAACCGACCGTTTCCAGGTATCCGGCAAACAAATCCTTGATGTGCAGAATCCCCACAACATTATCTATGGTATCCTCAATCACCGGGATACGTGAAAATCCTGTCTTTAGAATGGTTTGAATATCCAAGCCTTCGGCCGCATCCACCACAAACATATCTGCCCGGGGCGTCATGATTTCAGAACAACAGGTGTCATCAAACTCAAAGATATTGGTGATGTATTCCTTTTCTTCTTCCTTGATCTCGCCGTCCCCTTCAACCACCTCCACCATGGTCATCAGTTCATCCTCGGTCACGGTTTCCTGGGAATTGTCTATGGTGCCGTGCAGCTTTGGAATGAAATTAAGGATAAAAATCAAAGGCCATAAAAATTTTGACAGCCAGTATAAGGGATATATGACCACCCTTGAAACCACCAAATTATTGTGGTTGGCAAAGGATTTTGGAAAAATTTCCCCAAAAACAAGTATTAGAAGCGTCATAGTGCCGGTGGCAATACCCACGGCATTGGACTGAAAATGAACAATGGCAAGGGAGGTGGCAAGGGCTGAGGCACCAATGTTTACCAGGTTGTTACCAATGAGAATAGTGGTCAAAAGGGTGTGGGAGTCCTCTTTCATCTCCAGGATAAGCCGGCCGGACTTTGAACCATCCTTGGCAATATGAAGGGCTTTAATTTTCGAAATGGAAAAAAGCGCTGTTTCAGACATTGAAAAAAAACCTGACAGAAAAAGGCAGATACATAACAGGGCCGGTTCAAAACTCATAAACGACAATATTTCCTAATGGTTGTGAATCAGATTAAGTATAATGGCCGCCGTGCGTTTCGGGGCACCGGGCAGGCCCAACCGCCTGCGGACTTGATGAAGTTGCTGTCTATGATTCTCAAGTTCAGGTATCATTGATAATACCGTGTCACTGATGGTTACGGCATTGGCATTGTCCTGGATCAGTTCCGGCATCACCTGGCTGCCGACAACCAAATTGGCAAGCCCGATGTATTTGGTTTTTACAAGCAGCTGTGCAAGCTGGTAGGCCACAAAGGACATTTTATAAATAATTACAGTGGGCACAAGATTTAAAGCAGCTTCCAGCGTGACGGTTCCTGATGCTGCAATCAGAAGGTTGGCCCGGTCAAAAATCTGTTTAGGCCGTCCGGTTACAATCCGGCATAAATAGCCGTTTGGGTGATGAAAAACAATATGTTGAATGCGTTCTTCATGCTGTTTAATGCCTGATGAAATCAGAAATTTTAAATGGGGACATTTTTTTGCAATATTTTTTGCAATCATGCCGGCTGCATCCAGCATGACAGGAAGCAGTTTATCAATTTCAGCAGATCTTGAACCGGGAAGCAGACCGATAACCAAATCATCTGACAAGGATTTTTTATTGTCTTCGTTTAAAATCGGCAGGGTTTGGGGGTATTCATCCACCAGGGGATTTCCCACATAGGTGGAAGGAATTTTTTGGGCTTTGTAAATGGGGATTTCAAAGGGAAAGATCAGTGCCACATGGTCCGTGACTTTTGCAATGGTATCCAGGCGCTTGGAATTCCAGGCCCAGACCTTTGGTGCAATATAATAACAGACAGGAATGTCATAATGCTGTTTGATAAAAGCGGCGATTTTCAGATTAAAGCCCGGATAGTCAATGAGCACAACAGCATCAGGGAGATCTGTTTTCAATCGTCGCTTAACAAGGGAAAAAGCTTGTTTAATGGTGCCTATTTGCTTGATCACTTGAATAAGTCCCATGGCAGACAGCTTATCAATGGAAAAGAAAATATCTGCCCCCTGCCCTGCCATGGCTTTACCGCCAATGCCCGTGATCCGGGTACCGGGTGAAAGAAATTTTAATGACCGCACCAAGGCAGCCCCGTGGAAGTCACCTGAAGGTTCACCGGCAAGGATCATGATATGCCGGGTCGGTTTATTCATGGATTTCATCCTCGGTCACAGCAATGATACAAATATTGTAATTATCTGCAAGGGCAATCATTTTTTCACGGTCAAATGAAATTGATTTTTCAGCTTCAATCACAAGCACGCTGGCACCTGATCGGTGCATGGTTTCAATGGTGGTGCACCCGGATGAGGGCAGATCAAAGCGTAAGTCCTGGTTGGGTTTGGATAATTTTACAATAGTGGCCCCATTGCCCCGGCTCAGCCGCCCTCCCCGTTCTATGGTGGCGTCCGTGCCGTCAATGGCTTCCACGGCAAGGACCGTACCATTGGAAATGACAAGGCACTGGCCGATATCAAGCCGGCCTACGGCTTTGGCAAGTTTCCATCCTTGTTGGATATCTTTTTTTTCCGCCCTGTCAGGTTTTCGCTTTGTCCAGCATCCTTTGGGACTGATAAGTTCCGGCAGAAGAAAGGTGGACGGTACCAGGGTAATACCCTGTTTTTCCAAAAGATCCGCAAAAGATGACAGAATATTGTCATCGTGGGTGCCTACCGTTTTAGCGATAAAGGCAAGGGCTTTGAAATCCGGTCTTATATCTTTGAAAATATTGGCCTTGCTGATGGCACCCATGAGCAGAGCCCTGGTGACACCATGGGATTTAAAATAGCGGATCAGTTTGTTGAGCTGACCAAGATAGAGCCATTCAAACCGGTGGGTCAGTTCGGCAAGTTGGGGATCGGTTTCACTGTGGAATCCTGCCCCAATAATTTTATAACCGTTTGCGCGTGCCTTTTGGCTGAAAAGTATCGGAAACTGGCCGCCGCCGGCAATCAGACCGATGTGGGAAGAATAACTATTGCCTTCAGAGTCGTTCATAGAATTTAACGTGTCACCCCACGGTTGGAGTTTTTTATAAATTCAGTGAAAGAAACGATTTCAGGGAGTTGTTCAACTTCTGCCTTGGTTCTTTCCACGGCCTGGGTCACTGTCAGTCCGATCCGGAAAAATATCCGGTACGCTTTTTTCAACTGACGGATGACACAAGGCTCAAAATTATGGCGCTTGAGCCCCACATTATTCAGTCCATGCAGGGTGGCCCTGTCACCTGCGGCAATGACAAAGGGCGGAATGTCTTTTACCACAGCGGATTTACCGCCGATGTAGGCATAGTCTCCGATTTTGACAAACTGGTGAATGGCCACAAGGCCCCCTACGGTGGCATAGTTTCCGATTTCAATGTGTCCTGCAAGGGTTGCGTTGTTGGCAAGGATGACGCCTTTGCCGGTTTTGCAGTCATGGGCAATGTGGGTGTAGGCCATCAGATAGTTTTCTTCACCTACTTCCGTCAGCCCTCCGCCAAAACCTGTGCCTCTGTTAATGGTGACAAATTCCCGGATAATGGATCCCCTGCCAATGGTAAGGTAGGTGGTTTCTCCATGAAATTTGAGATCCTGGGGGGCACCGCCAATGGAGGCATACTGAAAAATATTACAGTCCGGGCCGATGGTGACATGGTCATCGATGGTGCAGTAAGGCCCTATGGTGGTGCCGGATCCAATGGTAACATCTCCTTTGACAATGGTATAAGGGCCAATGGTGACATTCTCACCTATCCTGGCAGATGAATCAATAATTGCCGTTGAATGAATCGGTTGAATCATGGTTGCTCCGTCGGACTGCTTTCCAGCTTTTTTATCCGTTTTTCAATGGAAAGCAGTTGTGTTCTTAAACTGGGTAGCCGGGGTATGACGCGGGATACTTTCAGCCAGATTTTATGGGGCATGTGGGGGATGCCTGACACAACATCGCCGGCAGGAACATCGCTGGCGACGCCGGCATAGGGGCCGACAATGGCCCCGTCTCCTATATTCAGGTGGCCGGAAATTCCGGCTTTTCCTGCAATGATGACGTCTCTGCCGATGGTGGTGCTCCCGGCAATACCCACCTGGGCCACCACCAGTGTATTGTCTCCTATTTTAACATTGTGGGCGATATGGACCTGGTTATCCGTTTTAACGCCGTTGCCGATGCGGGTTATGCCTAGGGTTCCCCTGTCAATGGTGTTACAGGCACCGATTTCACAGCAGTCACCGATATGGACGTACCCTGTATGGACTAACTTGGCATGGGCATGGCCATCCTGGACAAATCCAAACCCGTCGGAGCCGATGACGCAATTGGGATGAATAATGGTTTGCCGGCCTATTCGTGTTTTATCTGCCAGGGTGCTATTGGGGCTGATCCGGCAGAAATCATTGATCCGGCATTGCTTTCCGATCACCGTATTGGCCATGATGTGGACATGACTGCCAATGGTGCAGCCCTGCCCTATGCTGACATGGGCCTCAATGCGTGTGCCGTCACCAATAATAACGTCATCTGATATCACAGCCGAAGAGTGAATAAATTCTTTCAACGGCTCCGCAGGCATCAGATGTTCCACAACTTTAAAGAATGCCAGTTTCGGATTATCGCTGTAAAGAAGTGTTATGCCGGAAACCCCAGGGACATCGTTGGGAACAAGGATGATGCCGGCCTTTGTTTCATTAAGCCGGGAATAAAAAGAATGATCCACCGCAAAAGTCAGATCACTGGGCCCTGCATCGTCAAAGGAGGATACCCCGGAAATGGTTATACCCGGATCCCCATGTATCCGGGCATTGACCATGGCAGCTATTTGGTCTGCTGTAAGCATGAATTATTTTTTCTTAGCGTATATTGAATTGTATTCTTTAATTACCTCATCGGTGATATCCACCTTATCTGCAGCATAGATAACACCGGCGCGGTTTTTTTCAATGATCAGAATATATCCCTTTGCCGTTCCTATTTTGTTGGTGATATCAAAGATGTCTTTTTGTATCTGATTAATCCGCTTATTTTGCAGAATTTGCATTTCCTGGGTATAATCGGCATTCATTTTTTTTAGGTCATCTGCTTTGTCCCGCAGTTCCCTTTGACGCTCAAGTTTTTTTTCAGCGCTGAGCACAAGGGCTTCACGCTCTAACGCCGCGTTCATGTCTTCAAATTTCTTTCCCTCAGCCTGAAATTTTCCCTGAAGTTGATCCCGTTTTGCCTTAAGCTCTTTTTGCATCACTTTGCCGGGGCTGGATTCTTGTAATATTTTCTCAAAATTGATCACCCCTATTTTAGTTGCATCCGCTGCAAATGCAATAGAAGCGAACATTGCGGCAATAATCAGAACTGCCGGAACCATAATACTTTTTTTCATTTATGCCTCCGAAGATAAATTTTTAATTTTTTAGAAAAATGCACCAATTGAAAAGTCAAACTGCCCATCACCTGTATTCTTAACATCTTTTCCGTCTACCACCATACCATAGGCCAGCCTGATGGGTCCCATGGGGGAATTCCATCTGAGTTCAAAGCCTGAGCTGGAAAACTGATCGCCAAAGTCAATATTTTCACCGTGGTTATATACATCACCTCTGTCATAGAAAAAAATGCCGTAAACCGCCTGTTCCTCTGCAATGGGAAACACCAGTTCAATATTGAACTGGAAAAATCTTTCACCACCAACCTCAATGGAGGAACCATTTCTGGTACCGTTGATGTCTGTGTCGTCAAACCCCCTGATGGAGTTGATGCCGCCAAGATAAAAGCGCTCCCAGTCGATGTCCGGATCCCCATCAGTTCTGTCATCAAGGTATCCTCCCTTGGCATAAATACCGGCTGAAAATTTCCAGAACAAAGGAAAAAACACTGCCGATTCCGCAAGATACTTGGTAAAATCAATCTCTCCGCCTAAAATTTCGCCCGCATACTCAACGGACAGTTTATGGTACATGCCCTCTGTGGGCAGAAAACTATGGTTCCTTGAATCATAACTGATATAGGGCGTAATACTTGAGGTCAGATAAGAGCCTTCGGTTACCGATGTATTCTCGGATTCCACATCTTCGATATCAAAGTGCTCAATGTTGTAAATCAAACCAATAGTGGTGTAGTCCCAGAAGCTCCGGGTGGCAGCCCGCAGGGTGATCCCCATGGCGTCCTTTTCATAATAATCGTATTCATTTTCAAATTTATAAATGTCAAACCCGGCTGAAATGGGCTTGTCAAACAGCCAGGGTTCGGTGAATCCGATATTATACAACGCATTTTCGCCGGACATCCGAACGGTGAATTTGGCGATCTGACCTTTTCCGAAAAGGTTACGCTCCTCAACGGAGAACTGACCGAACGGTCCGTCATCACTGGAGAAACCGCCGCCAAATGCAAAGTTCCCGGTGGATTTTTCTTCAACGGTGATCTGAACGTCCCGTTTGTTTTCTTCTTTAGTTTCAACCGGTTTGATGTCGATAGTCTGGAAATAATCTTTGTATACCAGGTTCCTGTTGGAGCGCTGGATTTTTTTCATGCTGTAAAGGCCTTGCTCTTCAATGGCAAGTTCTCTTCTGATAACCTTGTCCCTGGTTTTTTCGTTGCCGGTAATAATGATCCGATTGAAGTAGACAAGCGACCCCTTCTCAATATCAAAGCTGATATTTACAATTGATTCCGCGTCATTCTTATCCACCCTGGGGATTACCCTGACATTGGCATACCCCTGGTTGGCATAAAAATCGTTAAGGGTAATCATATCCTTGCGGATAAGTTCCCTGTTATACAATTCGGATTTCTGGGAAACCAGAAGCGCCAAAAGTTCTTCTTCGGTGGTAAGGATATCACCCTTGATGCTGACCACCCCATTTTTATATTGATCTCCCTCATCAATTTTAAACCGGATGGTAATCTCTTTGGTTCCCAGATTCACCACCGGGTCAGATACTTTGACATTGATAAATCCGTTGTTCTTATAAAGGGATTCTATGCGAAGCACATCATTATCAAGTTCAGCTTCGTCAAGTTCTCCCGAGGATGTTACAAATGACCAGAATCCCTTTTCCCGGGTCTTCATCTCATCTTTGATATCATCATCGTCAAAATATTTATTGCCTTCAAATTCAATGGTTGTGATTTTTACTTTTTCACCTTCTTCGATATTGAAAACAATATCGGCCTGGTGGTTTTTCAATGGTTTGATATCATAGGAAATCCGGCAGTTATGATAGTTTTTTTCATAATACAGACGTTTGAGTTTATCCACATCATTGTTCAGCTTAAATGCATTGAGAATGGACCCGGTTGATGTCCCTACAACCTCAAATAATTCTTCTTCCTTATAAACATTATTATTTTCAAAACGGATATTACGGACACTGGGTTTTTCCCGGACTTCAAAAATGACTTCAACCCCTTTATCCATGTTCTGTTTTTTGATGACCACATCATCAAAATAACCCA
The DNA here is from genome assembly GCF_050177295.1 of Desulfobacter sp. Classification (NCBI taxonomy): domain Bacteria; kingdom Pseudomonadati; phylum Thermodesulfobacteriota; class Desulfobacteria; order Desulfobacterales; family Desulfobacteraceae; genus Desulfobacter; species Desulfobacter sp. The sequence continues at coordinate 4,089 of NZ_JBFXHE010000049.1, read as the reverse complement.
TTTTATACACGCTGTTCAGGTCATTATCTAAAGCGGTGCGATTTAGAAGATCACCTTTTTGGGATGAGATCACCCTTTGGATCGCATCTGCATCAACACGCACATTGCCTTTAATGGTCACGGCTGAAATGATTTTCTGCTGAAACAGTTCCCCGATAATATCTTTTTCCAGGGAGGTCATGCCTGCATACAACTCCGCCAGGCTTGGGGATTGTGAAAAAAAGGTTAAGGGCACCTGGTTTTCATACACCTTGTGCATCTGCGAATCAATGCTCACAGCCTGCCCGGCTATAAAAATATCGCCGGTAATGATCCAGTCAACACCTAAACGGATACCCTCCCGGTGGAACTGGTCGTATTCCCAGTCACTTGTGTCAACAACGGCGTCGGTAACCACTACGGTTACGCCGTCTTTTTCAAGTTTTTCCTTCAGCATTTTTGACAGGGCCGGCGCAATTTTTTCATCGGGCTGCTCTGCCTGAACATGGAAGGGAAAAAGTGCGACTGCAGTCTGCTCCTCGGCAGACAAAATACTTGCTCCCCAAAGGCAAAAAAATGCTGCAAGCAATACCCTGAACTTAATAATTTTCATAATTTGTCCTAAGTAATTTATTTTACTTAATTATTGCTTTTCATGCCGGCACGATTTTCCCGTCTTTAAACGTCAGTCTTCTGTCCATTAAACCGGCCAGATCTGAATTGTGGGTGACCACGATAATAGTCATCCCCATTTCCCGGTTAAGTTCTTTCAAGAGTTGGTGAACCGCACTGCTGTTCTTCTGATCCAGATTACCGGTGGGCTCATCAGCCAGCAGCAGGGCCGGTGACAGAACAAGGGCCCGTGCAATGGCCACCCGCTGCTGCTCACCGCCGGACAGGTCTTCCACCCGGTATTCGATTCGGGCACCTAATTCTACCCTTTCAAGCATATTTGCTGCATGTTTTTCAATAGTTTTTTTCGATTTACCACTGATCAGCCCGGGCAGCATTACATTTTCAACGGCTGTAAATCCCTGGAGCAAATAGTGAAATTGAAAAACAAAACCAATATTTTTGTTTCGAAAGGCTGCAAGCTTTTCATCATTGTGCCCCAGGATCTGTTCACCACTGAACAGCAGACTTCCCTCATTGGGCTTGTCAAGGGTACCGATAATGTTAAGCAGGGTGGATTTTCCAATACCTGAAGCCCCCACAATGGCAATGGTCTCTCCCTGTTGTATGGTCAGATCTGCCTTGTGCAAAATATCCAGCCTAGCTGTTTTGGATACAAAAAACCGTGAAACCCTGTTTAGTTGAATCAGCGGCATCTCATCCATATCTTATGGCCTCCACCGGATTCATTCGTGACGCCCTAAAAGAAGGATACAAAGTGGCCAGAAAACAGATCACCAGAGCAGAGACAGCGGTTAAAATGACATCTGAATATTCAAGCTGAACCGGAAGAGTGGAAAAAGGGTATGCCTCGGGCAGCTTGATAAACTCGTATCGTTTAAGGATGTAACAGATCACGATCCCAAGGGTTGTTCCGATACCCGTGCCGATTATGCCGATAATCATCCCTTGTATTATAAATATACGCCGGATCATGGAATTTGTGGCGCCCATGGCTTTTAATACGGCAATATCACGGGTCTTTTCCATAACCATCATGATCAGTGCCGATGCAATATTAAATGCCGCCACAAGTATGATCAGCGTTAAAATGACAAACATGGCGGTTTTTTCAAGTTTAAGTGCTGAAAAAAGGCTGTGGTTGATATCCATCCAGTTGCGCAGGTAATACGGATAGTTGATGAATCCAAGTTCGTTTTGGCTTAGGTCTTTTACCTTGAATATTTCATCGGTCCAGATGCCGAAAGCCGAAATTTTGCCTTTGGCCGACACCAGGGCCTGGACCTGATCCAACCGGGCATAGGCCAGACTGGAATCATATTCCGACATGCCGGATTTAAAGGTGCCGGTGACCACAAACTGCTTCATGGACGGAATCTGACCCATGGGCGAGATAATACCCGACGCTGACATAAGAATCACACGGTCGCCTTTCATCACCCTGACGGCTTGGGCCAGGGACTGGCCAAGAATAATACCAGGAAGGCCTTTTTTGATCGTTGTTGGGTTCAATGCGTTTTCAAGATCTTCGGGTGTGTATCCTTTGATCAGTGCGGCCCCTTTTTCCGGCTCAATTCCCCGGATAATAATGCCGGAAAAAGAGTTGGCAGTGCGTATCATGGCCTGGCCGAATAAGACGGGAGATACGGCGGTGACCCCGGGGGTCTGCCTGATCTTATTTTCCATGTCCGGATCAGGGATAAAGTGGCCGGAATAATTCATGGCCAGAATATGCGGTTCCAGTCCAAGAATTCTGTTGCGAAATTCTGTTTCCGATCCGCTCATGACAGCAATAACCACCACCAGTGCCATAACGCCGAGAATAACACCTGACACGGACAAAAGGGTGATCAGAGAGATAAATCCCTCTTTGCGTTTAGCCCGCAGATATTTTCCGGCTATGAAAAATTCTACCCCCACAGAGACCTTTTATGCATTTTTCATATGTGGAAAAAGAATCACCTCTCGTATGGAGGCCGCATCTGTCAATAGCATGACAAAACGGTCAATGCCGATGCCCTGCCCTGCCGTGGGCGGCATTCCGTATTCCAAGGCCTCGACATACTCCGCATCCATGATATGGGCTTCATCATTTCCTTCGTCACGTTGACGCACCTGCATGGTAAAACGGTTATACTGGTCTTCGGGATCATTGATTTCTGAAAATCCGTTGGCGATCTCCCTTCCGGCAATGAATAATTCAAATCTATCAGTAAATTCCTGATCTGATTCGCTTTTCCTGGACAGGGGGGACACTTCCACCGGATATCCGGTAATAAATGTGGGCTGGATTAGCTTGGGTTCCACAAGGGCATCAAAAAGCTTGGTCAGCACTTTACCGTGCCGGTCCTTTTTGGCGATTTGAATATTTTCCTTTTCAGCGTGCAAAAGCAACGCCTGGGTGTCATTGACAATGGCCGGATCAATCCTGCCGATTTCCGATAAGGACTCTATCATGGAGATGCGTTTCCATCCCTTTGAAAAATCAATGGTACGGCCCTGGTATTCAATGCGGCTGTCCCCGGTAATCTGGGTGACAATGGTGTAAAACATCTCTTCGGTCAGGTCCATCAGGTCTTCATAGGTGGCATAGGCCTGGTAGAACTCGACCATGGTGAACTCCGGATTATGCCGGGTGGAGACCCCTTCGTTCCTGAAATTCCGGTTGATTTCAAACACTTTCTCAAATCCGCCCACCACCAGCCGTTTGAGATACAGCTCCGGTGCGATACGCAGGTACAATTCCATACCTAGTGCATTGTGCCAGGTTTTAAACGGTGTAGCTTCGGCTCCTCCGGGCAATGTCTGCATCATGGGCGTTTCCACCTCCATGAATCCGTTCTCATCAAAAAAACGCCTCATGGCAGCTACAATAGCACTTCGTTTTTTAAAAATCTGCCGGGTATTTTCATTCATGATCAGATCAAGGTACCGCTGGCGGTATCTTTTTTCAGGATCCTTGATGCCATGAAATTTTTCAGGCAAGGGCCTTACAGACTTGGATAAAAGTTTAAAACTTTCGGCAAGCAGGGTCCATTCACCGGTTCTTGTCTGAAACAACGGGCCTTCAACACCGATAAAATCGCCGATATCCAGCTTTTTAAACAGGGCATACACATCATCGCCCACCTTGTCTTTCTGGATATATACCTGCATTTGCTCACCAGCGTCCTGAAATCTGACAAATGAAGATTTTCCCATTTTATTAATGGCCATCATACGGCCGGCCAGGCGGAATCGGGTTCCGTTTTCACCCAGGGTTTCCGCATTTTTTTCTATGATCTCCTTTACTTCATGAACACTGTGACCCGGTTTGAAATCATTTGGATAAAGGCTGATGCCTTCGGTTTTCAGCTCGTTTATCTTTTCTTTGCGAAGATCAAGAAGTTTGCTTGTTTTGTTATCCATAAAAATAGCTGCTTTCGTTTATATTTAAGACCCGGCTTTATTAATAAAAGAGTCGTTTCGGTTTGATTT
>NZ_JBFXHE010000048.1:0-18413 GCF_050177295.1 Desulfobacter sp. | reverse complement strand
TTCAGCATCAATCGCCATTGATTACGCTGATTATAAGAGCCAAAAAGAACTGTGTGGCCTATTTCAAAGCACAGATACCTCAAAAAAAAGGCCTAGGTAGACCACCAAAGTATGGTGAAAAAGTACGGTTATTAGAGCTATTTGATCATCAACACCTATTCTCAAAAATCGAATGCACAATTTATGGGAAAGTTGAAGAGATTTCAATCACTTCCCTGGACTTACTCTGGAAGCCGACAGCTGGTCTGATCCGTTTTGTGTTGGCAATTACCAGTCGTGGTCCCATTATATTGATGTGCAGTGACCTGCATCAAGATCCTGTTATGGCCCTTGAACTCTATTGCGCCAGGGTCCGTATCGAAACTATGTTTGATATGCTCAAAAATGTCATGGGTGTTTTTCGATATCGATTTTGGACAAAGGGTTTGCCGCGCCATTCCAGAAAGCCCAGAAAGAATAAATATTTGAATCCTCCGATGAGCATTGATCAAAAAAGAAAAGTCAGACGCTGCTTTGATGCATATGAACGATTTGTCATGATCGGTTCAATTGCCCTTGGTTTGTTGAAACTGATTTCATTAAAATATCAAAATTCTGTATGGCGTGAATTTCAAGGCTTCTTGAGAACAAAATCCAGAAGCCTCCCCTCTGAACGAACGGTCAAATACGTAATCGCCAACTTATTGATCGTTGATTTATTCAGTTTCGCTCCAGGAGCGATAATACGGGAAATTCAAAGTTACGACTCACGAGCATATTATAACTATCCATAAAAATATTGTAACAATTTTTCATACTAATCCGCAATGAGCCATTTTTTCAAATTGAATCAGGCTGAAGATATCCTGCCAGGCCGTTGCCTATGTTCAGCTATAGCCGTCACCGGCTAATCCCCCTGCCTGGATAGAAGGTATGCTTCTTGCTGTTCTCTGAGAGGTAACAGGTTTGAAAGACGCCCGGCCTTCAGTGACGAATCAGGCCGCTGGCCGTTCTCAAGCAAACCGGAACAATTTACAGGTGAAGAAATCATGACGATCCAATTTGACACGACATTTGACGCTTCAATGGGCTACCCCGGGTTAAACCCGGTTTCCAGGGAGGCATGGGGAACAACGGGGCTGCAAAACAATGAGAGCTCCGGGTCAGCATTTTTTTCAGATCTTTTCAAACAGGTGATAGACCGCACCCAGGCAGCAGAACAGGACCAGGCGGCATATTCCCTAAACGCCAGGCTGTCCCTGGCCTTGTCCCAGAATATGATGATGCAGATAAATGAAAGCCTTCTGGGAATACTGACCGAAGACGGGGACGATCAGCCGCTTTGTGACCCTTTCATGGACGGGTTCGGGCAGATGCTCTTCAACCAGGCGGCTGGTCGGGAAAATCTGTCAGAAATCCGACAGGCACCGTCAGAAAACGGCTTTCAGGAAATTGAAGCCAATGAAACGGTTACTGCAACGACCGAAGAGACCAAACGGACTGACAGCCTTGACATTGAAGGAATCATCCAGAAAGCCGCCAAAACCTTTGGGGTGAATTCAGGCCTCATCAAGGCGGTTATCGACGCGGAAAGCAGCTTTAATCCCGATGCTGTTTCTCCCAAAGGGGCCATGGGGCTGATGCAGCTCATGCCTGATACCGCAAAAGAACTTGGGGTAAAAGACCCTCTGAATCCCACGGAGAATGTAATGGGAGGGACACGGTACCTGAAGCAGTTACTGGACCGGTATGACGGAAGCGCGCCTCTTGCCTTGGCCGCCTACAACTGGGGGATGGGGAACCTGGACTCCCGGCAAAGCCAGATGCCGACGGAGACTAAAAATTATGTCGCAAAAATAACAGGCATTACCCTGACCTGAAAAACAGCCATATCCCTGCGATTGCGTTTTGTTAATCCTGGGTTGGGGAATCGTTGTCGGCGCCAGTCAGTGGATTTGGGACGGATATAAAAAAGAAAGGCAGGGCTTGTCCGGAAGCCCTGCCAATCAATTCAACAAGAAATTACGGCCTGGATTATCGTTTCGATCACTTGAGAATTCGGGGCATTGTTCAAATTCATAACCCTCTGCCGTTAAAGGGATTCCGATAAGTATTCATGATTCGATAATCAAAATTGGCCCAAAGGATGAGCAAGACCTAAATTACCGTGTCAGATGATACTCTTCTCGGCTTTTTTCTCCTGTTTCTCTTTGCGTTTTTCTTTCAAAGTTTTTTCAGGTTTTTTCTTTTCGGTTTTCTGGGTATCTCTGGATTTGGACATTTACGTTCTCCTATTATATGGTTAACTCTCCCCATGGATGGATTCAACGTCAACACTGTTACACAATATCACTTCCTGCCACTAAATTCCAAGCAGAAAATGAATCCCCATACCAGTCCACGATTAAGGCAGTCATATCGCTGACCGAAAAGAACAATAAAAGTCCAAGTGAAAAATTTTATCAGCCAGGCTTGCAATGATGCGTATACTCGGGTTAATCTTGACCCAAACTAGGGAAAATACGATCCCGTTTTAAACTGCTTCTCGTAAAGGTGATAAAAATGATGACTAAAAAGTATATACTGGGTTGCCCGGTTTTGTTGATTGGATTGTTATTATGCGCAAGGGGGACGGCTTTGACCCAGGAGAACCCAAGTCTTTCAAAAGGACAAAAGGTTTATGTCCCGGCATATTCACATATTTACACGGGCAACAGACAGATCCCTTCGTTTTTAACCGTGACTTTAAGCATCCGCAATACAGACATGGCCCGCACCATTGAAGTTGTGTCCGTGGATTACTACGACACCAAAGGCACACTTTTAAAAAAATACCTGCCCTCACCTGTTTCTCTCAAGCCCCTTGAATCCATACGCTATGTTGTGGACTATGACGATAAGGCCGGGGGGGCCGGGGCCAACTTCATTGCTGAATGGCGATCTGAAAGGGCTGTGAATCCCCCGATCATGGAAACCATCATGATCGGCTCAAGGTCTTCGTTCACGTCCCGGGGCCAGGCCCTTATTCCTTTAAAATGATTACCGAGCCCTGATATTTGATCATCAGAACACTTATGACCCGATACTGTTCAAAGCCTCTTCAAGGGTTGGAAATATTTTAAAAATGGAATAAAACCCTGACAGTTCAAACACATCTTTTACAGGGCCCTGCAGACCTGAAATCAAAAGATCCAGCCCCTTTGCTTTAAGATTTTTGGCTGATATGAGAACCACCCTGAGGCCTGCACTGCTCATGTATTCCAGCCCTTGAAGGTCCAGGAGCAAAATTTTCTGAACAGTTACCGTAGATGTCGCAATCTCTCTTTCAATATCTGGGGAATTAGATGCATCTATTTTTCCTGCAATGGAAATAACAAGTGCATTGGGACGTTCGTCTATGTGAATATCCATTTCATACTCCGAATTATCTATATTGTAATATACGTTAATGCGTATAGCACATTTCAAATTATTTGGGTATCCGGAAGTTTTGCAATTATTACGCCTTTGGCGGAGAAACTTTTTTTCATTGTCTTGAATTCATTTAATGAAAAGGGTAAGTTAAAACAAGAAACGATAATTAAATGTGTGATCCATATCCTAGAATAGATTCAAATCGTTATAAATTTGACTAAGAATTTAAATAAAAAAACAGGCAGATTCAATGGAAACAAAAACGTTTAAACCTGAAATTGAATCCGTTAACCGAATTCAGGAATTTGTCAAATCTGCGCTTTCTCCAGAAAAATCCAATGAGAGAATACGCTTTGCGGTTGACCTGATCATTGAAGAACTGATTGTGAACATTATTAATTATGGCATCAAGGATTTCAATACCGGTTTTATCACGGTCTGTACCGGAATTGAGGATGAAACCTTATTTATAGGCATAACAGATAACGGACCGGCCTTTAACCCCCTTGAAAAAAAAGACCCGGATATCTTTATGGCCCTTGAAGACAGACCGGCAGGTGGACTGGGCATTTACCTAGTAAAACAATTTGTAAAAGATATCCGATATGAAAGAAAGGATCATAAAAATTTAATCCGCCTCTGGCTATCCTGATGCGTTATTTCATATTTTAACGCCTGTTTCCTATACCCAAATCAAAATAAAAACATGAACGCCGCTGTTACGATTTCATAAAATTTTAATGGAACCTGACCCTTTTAAAGCGCAGCCAGTCCTGTCCCAGATCACCTTAAACCTGTTCAATCTTGCTGAATCCAGGGTTCGTTTTCTGGATGTTTCCACCCAGAAAACTGTAACACTTGCTACTATTTATAATCAATGTAGCAACGGGAGAGCACCAAATATCCGATCCGCCATTTTTTACCATTATTCGTACCTGGCTTTATGCTGAAATTACTCATATCACAAAATGAGGCACTTATCCGCCTATTCGACAATCTCCAGAATAACCCGTTTCTGTTCCTTTGCAGATGCACAGGAAAGAATGGTGCGCATGGCCTGGGCTGTGCGGCCTTTTCTGCCTATCACTTTTCCCAGGTCCTCTTTGGCCACCCGCAGTTCCAGCACAAGGGTCTGCTGAGCTTTGATCTCTTGTACGTCAACCTGTTCAGGATCATCAACCAGCGCTTTCGCCATAAGTGTAATCAACTCTTTCATTAACGGATCTCCTTTAACCAAAATGACAATGAATAAGATAATTAAGCTACAACATTTAACTACTTAGGGCTGACTTGTCGAAAAAGTTTGTATAGAATATCATAACGGGCTATAATCACAAGCTCTATTTGCAGGGCTTTGAAAATTTCATGCAAAAAAAACCGGACCAGGCCTGACCGGACTTTGCTTTTTACACCATATCGCAGGGATAATCGTGAAATCCATAAGACGAAAATAGTCATCCCCCTTGACATCAAAACGGAATTCATTATTTTAGAAAGGTTATTATATTTATGGACCGGGAAGAATATTTTATTCCATTGCCCGATAAAATATTTGTTTTTGGTAAGGGCACAAAATTAAGGATGTATGAAGTGGCCACAGAAATTACAATACAGGATTCAGAACGTAAAATGCTATCCGAAGCCGGATATGGGGAACCGGCTATTGAATATTATCTTGGAAAAAAACATATGGGTTCCATTAAAAATGCGGACCAAATTTCCTTTAAAGTTGGTTCCTGCGGTGATACAATGAAAATTTATTTAAACGTGGATGAGAACAAGATTGTTCAGGATGCCAAATATGAGATCACCGGATGTGCAGGTGCTATCTCTGCGGCAATGGCAACAGTGGATCTTGTAAAAGGAAAAACCGTTGAGCAGGCGCTGAAAATTAATGATGGGGATGTTTTCAGAGTTCTTGAAAGTATCCCGGAAAAAAAGCATCACTGCATTCAATTGGCTGTTAAAACAATGCACCAGTGCCTTGAAGAATTTCAAACTGCACACGGTTCTTAAATGATTTACCTTTATTGTTCTTATCTGCACTTCATTTTTATCAGCCGGGTGTATCTCATCGAATTTCAGCGTTGAGACCCTGGCTAAATCCGATATAGACATGGTATCGGATATTCATGTTGACCAAAAACTATCACTTCTAAAAACACTCACCCGCAAATTATACAAAATGAATCCCGGGGAACTGGCTAAAACCCCGGGTGCAACTATGCGGATTTTTGGCAAACTGATTGCGTTATCAGATACTATGGTCCTGATAATGGCTGAACAGGGGACCGGTTTGTCAAACAGGCGGTTCATATGGCCGGCATGAGCTTTCTTCCCGTGGGAAGTTAGGCCATGGGAAGTTATGGACTTAATCGTCAACGGCCTTGTTGCAAACGGTTACGCGCTGCCAGGTAAAGATTTCTTAAGCGCTTTTTTAAATCTTGCTACCTGATCCTTATAATATTGTTTTCTTTCGGTCGAAATCAGAAGTGCCTGATTTGCAATCTTTAATGCCTGATTTGTATAATTATTCAAGTACAGGGCTTCGGCATAGGTATCCAGTATATAAGCTTCTTTCCGGATATCCACAGCCCGATGGGCCAGATCCAGAGACCTGGGGGCATCCCGAAAGGCTTTGTCCGGGCATGTGGCCAGAAGCCAGGCCAGGTTATTTAAGGCATGGACATTAACCGGATCAATTTTTAAAACATTTTCATAGGCCACTGTTGCCTTTTCATACTGCCGGGCATCATAATAAAAATCACCCACCTGCACATATAAATCAGAATTATCAGGATTGAGTTCGAGCTGACGGCTTAAAATTTTTCCGACGGCAAACCGGGTAAAAGAGGCGTTAAGTCCGCCGTAGTTAAGACTGTAGCCAAGAAAAAAAATGGCCCCCAAGGCAAGGACATACCCAGAAATCATTTTTTTTACTTTCCCGTGATGGTTCCGGATCAGATCCGGATTCATCCGGCACTTTTCCAGAAAACGAATACGACGGCCAATGCTGAAATGGTGCCAGTTGGGTTTATCAATGGACTGGCGGCTCAGGGACGAAATCTTGTAAAAGGTGGAGATCAATGCAGATGGCGAATCTGTGTATTTAAAAATATGTAGATCAGCCTGACGTTCAAAATGCCGCATGAACAGGCCAAAAATGAACCTAAAATACAGAATAAACAGGCCCATGAGCACCAGACAGGTGATGGCGGCATGGGTCGTATCCTGACGGAGACCCAGGAAAGCAGCCCCATCATACAAGGGTTCGATCAAATAAATCATGAGCATTAAAGGCTCAAAAAAAACAAAATTGCAGGCAATAAACCCGGTAAAGAAAAACAGATAAAAAAGCATGTGCCGGTGATATACATGACCGATTTCATGCAGGATTACGCCTTGGATTTCATCATCATCCAAACAGGCAAGAAGGGCCGGCGTCACCAGGATATACCTAAACCGGCCGACAATTCCCATAACACCGGCAGTGATTATGCCGCCGCCGAACAGATTCCAGACCAGGATATCCCTGTACTTGAGATTGGCCATTTGGCAGGTTTTTTCAATGCGCTGCCTGTCAACTCCGGGTGTCAGGGGACGGCACCCCCATAAACGCTGGATCAGGACCGGTCCAAACACAGAGATGGCAATGACAAAAAAAAGGATGTAAATCACTTCTCCGGCTGTGGTGTTTAAAAATCTATTCAGCCCGTCAAAGGGTAAAAGCCCAAGGCAGTCAGCCAAAAGAGACAAAAAATACCAGGGCAGCAGGGCAGGCAGACAAAAGGAAACATTGGAAAGGATAAAACTTTTCTTGGTCAAAGACCCCGCAAAAAAACGCTTCTGGATCTGATAGGCAAAATTCCATATCAAAATCAGATAAAAAAGAAACAATCCAAGAAACAGCAGAGCGCCAAGGGTGGGCACCCATTGGAATAGAATAAAACCCGATAGTAAATGGTTCACACGGAATCCATAAATATTTACGGCAAACAGCACCAGGGCCGCAATGGAAAGCCGTGAAACAGCGGTGTTTACCCGCTGGTCAATATCCTGTGCCGGCAAGACCCGCCCAAGGACTGACAGGCGACCGAAATAAATCCGGCAGACCAGCGCAAAGGCAGCAGTTGAGGCCAGGCAAAAAACAATGGATCCTGGGTCAAAACCCGAAGAGTTGTCAAACAGCTCCGACGTGGTGTAGATCACCAGTGCTGCCAGAAAATATATAAAATTTGAAAACACAGAATGGGTCCTTATACAACCTTACCGGTTGCAGCAAATCGGTCCAGGACAATCCATGTTTTTACATCAAACAGAATATTGTCTTGGCCCATACAGTCGGCGGCCTGGTCTTGGGAGAGCATTTTTACCTCTATCAGTTCGGAAGCCTCGTTATGTTCGGTATTTGCAGATCCGTCACATGCCACATACAAAAGGCTGATGCTTTCATCTGTTAACCCGGATGAAGAAAATACCGCAGGGCTTTGTTTTATTACATTCACAACAGTCAGGCCGGTTTCCTCATACAGTTCGCGCCGCCCGGCCTGAACAACACTTTCGCCGGGATCCACAAGGCCTGCGGGAAAACCATATTGAAACCCGCCCAAAGGCACCCTGAATTCCTTGATAATGACCAGTTTATTCTCCTGTTGATGGAACGGAACAACCACAACAGCATCGGGCCTAGCCGAATTTTGCCTGGACGCATACAGCCAGAATTTATCCGTACCGGACCTGTCCTTATACCTGGCACGGATCAAATTCAGATGAGGGTAATCAGTTATTTTTTCTTCTTTATATATGTCCACAAGACTCTCCTGATCAGTAATAATAAACATAAGATTAAGATATACCAGTCTTTAATGCAATACGAACGAAAAGAGTGTCAGAAATAAGGATTAGATATACATCAAATATTTAAACGACAGCCAGAAGTGAGACGCACTGCCAAAAATGACAAAGCAGTGCCAGATTTCATGAAAGCCTAAAATCCGGGGAAAGGGATTGGGCCTTTTCAAGGCGTATATAACAGCCCCGACGGAGTAAAACAGACCGCCTGCGACCAGCCACATTAATGCGCCGGGCTCCAAATTATTAACCAGGGGATATACGGCAATTACGCACAGCCACCCCATGACCAGATAGATCACGGTGGAGATCCACCTGGGTGCCCCCATGAAAAAAATTTTAATGAATATACCGGCAACGGCAATGGCCCATACCGATCCCAATAGGCTCCAGCCCCATGCCCCTCGTAAAGGCACAAGGCACAACGGGGTATAGGACCCTGCAATGACCATAAATATCATGATATGGTCGATGCGGCGAAAAAACATCAATGCCCGGTCTGAAATTTTTAAGGCATGGTAGAGGCAGCTTGACGCGTACATAAGGATCAGGGTTCCGCCGAAAATAGAGAAAGACACCACATGCCAGGCATCGGCATGCAGGGCCGCATACACAACCATCAGGGTCAATGCGGCCATGGCGCCCAGCACACCGGCCCCGTGGGAAATGGCATTGACAGGTTCCCTTAAAAATTTTTTACATCCACACATAATTTGTCCTTTACCCTTGAAATATGAATTAAACAAGGCGCATCAAAGCTAATTTACATTATTTTTACCAAATCCGGCCAATTAATTTCTTACAAATCTGCACATAAAAAGCTCTATAGTTCCAAATTTCTGAACAACACACGGAAATCTCTTGAAAAATTGACCTGGTATGCTAACTATTAGACTTATTTATTAGACTTAACTTATGGAAACAAGTCCGATGAAATGCGTAAAAGGCGATTTAATTCACCTGGCCCGGGAAGGGCAGTTTGATCTCATTATTCACGGTTGCAACTGTTTCTGCACCATGGGAGCCGGAATTGCAAAACAGATCCGCACCCATTTTCCCCAGGCCTGGCAAGCCGACCTTGCAACCGCACCTGGTGACAGATCCAAGCTTGGCAGTTATTCAAAGGCATGCGTAGACACACCACCCGGCCGGTTGTATGTGATCAATGCCTACACCCAGTATCACTATTCGGGGGACGGAGTGCTGGCGGATTATGATGCCATAGCAAAGGTCTTTACCGCACTGAAAAAAAAATTCAGCGGCAATCGCATGGGATATCCCAAAATCGGAGCAGGCCTTGCCAAAGGAGACTGGAAAATTATCAGTAAAATAATAGACAGCGCTCTGGATGGCGAGACTCACACCTTGGTTGAGCTTAGATGATTAAAGTATAGATGATTAAAAAATAATCGAATTTTAATTTGCACAATTGCTGATTTTATCTTAAAATTCCTTTCGTTAAATACATATTAAGGAAAGACTAAAAAAATGATTAAAACAGCAATAGCAGGCGCATCCGGTTATACTGGCCTGGAACTGGTTAAACTGATTTCCAACCACCCTGGGGCCTGTCTTGAGGCAGTGACCTCAAATTCGTACCAGGGAAAATCATTTACCGACATTTTTCCGTCCATGCGCGGATTTGAATCCCTGATATGCACGCCCTTTGATGCCAGGTCGCTTTCAGGTAAAGTGGATGTCGTATTTCTGGCCTTGCCTCACAAGGTATCCATGGCGTTTGCGCCAGAACTCATAGACCAGGATATAAAAGTCATAGATCTTTCAGCAGACTTCAGGTTTGATGATGCAAAAGCATATGAAGCGGTATATCAGCCCCACACCGCCCCAAAGCTTCTGGAAGAAAGTGTTTACGGTTTGTGTGAACTCAATCGGGAGCACATCAGAACCGCAAGGATAATCGGGAATCCCGGGTGTTACCCAACATCCATCCTCCTGCCCCTGGTTCCGTTGCTCAAGGAAAAACTGATTTCCCCCCAGGGTCTGATTTCAGATTCAAAATCCGGGGTCAGCGGTGCAGGCCGCTCTCTTTCCCTAACCACCCATTTCTGTGAAGTAAACGAATCCTTTGGTCCGTATAAAGTGGGCAACCACAGACACACCCCTGAAATCAACGAAGTGTTGACCAAGGCGGCCGGAGAATCGGTGTCCCTGACCTTTGTTCCCCATCTGGTACCCGTAACCCGGGGCATGGTTTCAACCATGTATGCCCAAATTTGCCAAAGCGTCACCGAAAAACAAATTCGCGACGTCCTTAATACATGGTATGAAAATGAACCTTTTGTCAGGATTCTGCCCCCTGATAAATTTCCGAATATGTCCCAGGTCAAGGGGACGAACTGCTGCGATGTCGGCTTTCACCTGGAACCTTCATCGGGCCGACTGATCCTGGTTTCAGCCATTGACAATCTGCTCAAAGGTGCTGCCGGCCAGGCAGTTCAAAATATGAATATCATGTTCGCCATTGACGAAAAAGCAGGGTTGGATTGGGTGCAAACCCCGCTGTGATCGCATTTTTACTTGACACGAGCATCATATAACTTGTATTTATGTTCAGATGAAAAATCGAATCAAAATATGGTTCCATTCAGGCAACAGTTCAAATATAAAAGAGATTTCGCTTAAAAAATCATTTTTACTTTTTTTTATGCTTCTCTTATTAGCCTGCGCCGGAACACTATCCTACTGCGGCTATGATTACTATTTTCTTAAGCAGGCTGACCATGATACCACAGCGCTCCATGAAACCATTGCAGGCCAGAAAACTGAACTTGAAGACCAGAGACGCCAGATCCAGGTGTTTGCCGGAGAAATTCAGGCGTTAAAAAGGCAGATCACAAAACTTGGACAATTAGAGAATCAGGTCCGCCTCATTGCCGATATTGACAAATCAGGAAGATCATCAGGTCTTTTGGGCATCGGCGGAGTACCGGAAACCGATCTGGATCGGGAGATACCCCTTGACGCCCACCATAACGCCCTGATACGGGAGATGCATCATCAGGTAAAACAGATCAGATCTGTTGCAGATAAAGAGAAACTGGATTTCAAAGACCTGATTGTTAAGCTGGGAAAAAAGAAAAACCTGCTGGCCTCCACTCCGTCCATCAAGCCGGCCTCAGGTGTCATCACCTCACCTTTTGGTTACCGTAACTCTCCGTTCACCGGAAAGAAAACCTTTCATTCAGGCCTTGATATCTCCAACCGAACGGGCACTAAAATTGTTTCAACTGCGGCCGGCAAAGTGATCTTTACCGGAAGAAAAGACAGCTACGGTAATGTCATCATTATTGACCACGGATATGGGAAAGCCACCCAATATGCCCATTTAAGAGATATCCTCGTTAACAACGGCCAACAAGTCAAACGCGGGGAGGCAATTGCCACCTTAGGCAATACAGGTCGAAGCACGGGGCCACATCTTCACTATGAGGTTCTTGTCAACGGGACCCCTGTCAATCCCTCAAAATATATTCTCAACTAGTGTTTGGACACAAAGCCCCCCATTTGCGGCGTTGCAGAAAAAATTGCAATCCTCACAACCAAAAAGTTGCTCCGATTACAGATTTTTCTGCGCCTTGCATCGGCGCAACTTTGCATCCAAGCACAGCTTTTCGTTCATACACCGGCTGATGCGGTCCCGCGGTTTCTTGCTCGTTATTTCATCAGCCTGCCCCAGGAGTACCAAATTAATGAATTTTCTCTTTTATTTCCCGAAATAATGTTTATATGTTGTACTGACAAATTAAATGACCTCTAATTTAAACAGGTAGCGTTTACATGGTACTCAATTTTCTTACTAAACTTTTCGGGTCCAGCAATGACAGGATCCTTAAACAAATTCAGCCTATTATTGACCAAATAAATGAATTCGAGCCCCGAATTCAGGCCTTATCAGATACCCGGATCGGTGAAAAAACAACTGAGTTTAAAAACCGTCTGACAAAGGGAGAGACCCTGGACGACATTCTTCCCGAAGCCTTTGCCCTGGTCAGGGAGGCATCGGTGCGTACCCTTGGACTTCGTCATTATGATGTCCAGCTCATTGGCGGCATTGCTTTGCACCGGGGTACCATTGCAGAGATGAAAACCGGTGAAGGTAAAACCTTGATGTCCACCCTGCCCGCCTACCTGAATGCCCTTACGGGCAAAGGTGTTCACATTGTTACGGTCAATGACTATCTGGCCAGGCGTGACGCCGAGTGGATGTCCCAGGTGTATGATTTTTTGGGACTGACCGTAGGGGTGATTCTGCATGACATGGACGCCCAGGAACGCAAACAGGCCTATGCCGCTGACATCACATACGGTACCAATAATGAATTTGGCTTTGACTACCTGCGGGACAACATGAAATTCGATCCCGAAGAACTCGCCCAGGGAGCTCTGCACTTTGCCATTGTGGATGAGGTGGACTCCATTCTCATTGACGAGGCAAGAACCCCTTTGATTATTTCAGGACCTGCTGAAAAATCCACCCACCTGTATACCCAGGCCAATAGCATTATTCCGGCATTTAAAAAGGATACGGATTATACCCTGGATGAAGAATCAAAAACCGTATCCCTTACCGAAGACGGCATTGCAAAGGGTGAAGCGCTGCTCAATGTGGACAATCTTTATGATCCGGTCAATATTGAACTCCTGCACCATCTCACCCAGGCTTTAAAGGCCCATGTAATTTTCAAACGAGACACGGACTACATCGTAAAAAACGATCAGGTCGTCATTGTGGATGAATTTACAGGCCGGCTTATGAGTGGCCGCCGGTACTCGGAAGGTCTTCACCAGGCACTTGAGGCCAAGGAGGGGGTTAAAATTGAAAATGAAAACCAAACCCTTGCCTCCATCACCTTCCAAAACTACTTCAGGATGTATGACAAGCTGTCGGGCATGACAGGTACCGCAGATACTGAAGCAGAGGAATTTAAAAAAATTTACAACCTGGATGTGCTGGTCATCCCCACGCACAAGCCCATGGTCCGTGAAGACCGGGCAGATCTGATCTATAAGACCCAGAAGGAAAAATACGATGCCGCCATCGAAGAGATCATCCGGCTGCATAAAAAAGGACAGCCTGTGCTGGTAGGTACCATTTCCATTGATGTTTCCGAATCCCTAAGCGAAAAGCTCAAGAAAAAAGGGATTAAGCACACTGTTCTCAATGCCAAGCACCACAAGGAAGAGGCTGAAATTGTGGCCAATGCGGGTCAGCAAGGCGCTGTGACCATCTCCACCAACATGGCCGGCCGGGGTACTGACATCAAGCTGGGACAAGGGGTTAAAGCGCTTGGCGGCCTTCATATCCTTGGCACATCCCGTCATGAATCCCGGCGTATTGACAACCAGTTGCGGGGCCGGTCCGGGCGCCAGGGCGATCCGGGAAGTTCCCGGTTTTATCTGAGCCTGGAAGACGATCTGCTCAGAATTTTTGGCGGAGACCGTATCCATTCCATCATGGACCGGCTGGGCATTGAAGATGGCGAGCACATTGAGCATAAATTTATTTCCAAGGCCATCGAAAATGCCCAGTCCAAGGTGGAAGGGCATAACTTTGAAATCAGAAAGCACCTGCTCGAATACGACGATGTCATGAATCAGCAGCGTGAGATCATTTACCGCCAGCGCCGTGAGGCACTGACCGCCAAGGATCTTAAACAAGTGGTTCAGGATATGATAGAAGATGTCTCCTATGACCTTGTGGAAGGATTTATTTCAGACAAAACAGCAATAAGTGAGTGGGACCTGGAAGGACTTTCGTCAGCACTCAAAGGGCAGTTCAATATGGACCTGTCCTTAGATCAGCCGGTGCAGGAAAATTTTTCTGCCGACCAGCTGGGACAGTTTGTATTTCATGCAGCCCAGGCCCTATACCGGAAAAAGGAAGAGATGTACGGTCCTGAAGTCATACGCCACGTTGAACGGTTTATCATCCTTCAGACCGTGGACACCAGATGGAAGGAACATCTTTTGAACATGGATCATCTCAAGGAAGGGATAGGCCTTCGGGGATATGCCCAGCAGGATCCTTTGCGTATCTATAAAAAAGAAGGGTTTGATATGTTCCAGGACCTGATGAACCGGATCAAACAGGAAGTGGTGGATATCCTGTTTAAAATCCAGATCGCCTCTCCCACCCAGGTGGCGGAGATGAAACAGGAAGAACAGCAAGACCTGACCTTTTCTTCCCATTCTGACAAATCCGCGCCCAAACAGCCGGTCAGGCGCTCATCTGAAAAGGTCCAGAGAAATAACCCCTGCCCCTGCGGTTCCGGCAAAAAATATAAAAAATGCTGCGGGCAATAATAAAATAATCAATTGCACCCAAGGTTACAGTATGACAGCCACTGATTCCAAAACCCGTCCCAAAATATCCCATAACACAAGTGAGGATCATCCGCCCATGTATAAGGTGCTTTTGCACAATGATGATTATACAACCATGGATTTTGTGGTGGATATCCTGGTCCGGGTATTCGGAAAATCACTTGAAAAAGCCACACAAATAATGCTTAATGTACATAATAAGGGAAAGGCCGTGTGCGGTATCTATCCCCGTGAGATAGCTGAAACAAAAGTTCAGACCGTCCATAATCTGGCCGGCAGTAAAGGGTTTCCCTTAAAAAGTACAATGGAAAAGGAGTAAATGGTATATGATCAGCAAAGAACTATCCACAGCGCTCGGGTTTGCCGTTCGGGAAGCTAAAAAAAGAAGACATGAGTATGTATGTGTCGAACATGTTCTTTACGCCATTGTCAATCATGAATCCGGCCTTGAAACCATTGAAAAATGCGGAGGCAGTCCTGAGCACATCAAAGAGGATCTTGAAAAATTCTTTGATGAGAAACTGACCAAAATAGAGAACAGTGAAGAATATGTGCTCCAGCAGACCATAGGGTTTCAGCGGATGATCCAGCGGGCCATCAATCACGCCAGATCCGCTGAAAAATCAGAAGTCAATCTCGGGGATATCCTGGCATCCATTTTTCAGGAAAAGGATTCTCACGCAGCCTTTTACCTTGAATCCGAAGGGATTACCCGGCTGGATGTACTCAGGCTCATCTCTCACGATGGAGATACAGAAAAAAAGGCAATGTCCGAAGAGGAGAAGCCCCAGCAGCTTTTCCGCCAGGCAGATCCAACGCCCAGACGCCAGAAGAAAAAAGATCCGCTGGCGTTATTTACGTCTGATCTGATCAAACGGGCCCAGGACAATAAGATTGATCCCCTTATCGGCAGAACCCTTGAAACCGAACGGGTGATGCAGGTGCTTTGCCGGCGGCGGAAAAACAACCCCATTCTTGTGGGTGATCCCGGCGTTGGGAAAACCGCCATTGCAGAAGGCCTGGCATTGAAAATAAGCGGCAAGACCGTGCCGGATCTGCTTAAAAACTGTGAATTATACTCCCTGGATATGGGCGCTCTTTTGGCTGGCACCAAATACAGGGGCGATTTTGAGCAGCGCCTCAAGGATGTCATTTCCGCTTTGGAAGAAAAGGAAAATGCGCTCCTGGTGATTGATGAAATCCATACGGTTGTAGGTGCCGGGGCCACCACATCAGGCTCCATGGATGCCTCCAACATTCTTAAACCGGCTTTATCCTCCGGAGACATCAAGTGCCTGGGCACCACCACCTATGAAGAGTACAAAAACCATTTTGAAAAGGACCGGGCCTTTTCCCGGCGGTTTGAAAAAATCGAAGTCGCAGAACCCAGTCTGGAGGAAACCATAGAGATTCTCAAAGGTCTGCGCACCTGCTACGAGGAACACCATGGCCTGAAATACCCGGATAAAACCATTGAAGCGGCTGCCCGCCTGTCAGATAAATATATCAATGACCGGTTCTTACCGGATAAGGCCATTGACGTTATTGATGAGGCTGGTGCCTTTTTAAAACTCACGGCAGAGGGCCGGCGTAAAACTGTCAGCCCCAAGGATATTGAAAAAATTGTAGCGAAAATAGCCAAGGTCCCGGTTTCCAGTGTTACGGCGGCAGACAAGTCTTCCCTGGAATCTTTGCCCGGCAAACTGCTCAACGAAATATTTGGCCAAGACGATGCCATACAAACCCTGACCACGGCGATCAAAAGATCCCGGGCCGGACTTGCAGCGCCGGACCGCCCCATTGGTTCTTTTCTTTTCATGGGCCCCACAGGGGTTGGCAAAACCGAAGTGGCCAGACAGCTGGCCGCCAACATGGGCATTAAATTCTTACGCTTCGACATGAGCGAATACATGGAAAAGCATACTGTATCCAGACTCATTGGTGCGCCTCCGGGGTATGTGGGGTTTGAACAGGGCGGCATTTTAACGGACAGCATCCGCAAGCACCCCCATTGTGTACTTCTTCTGGATGAAATTGAAAAGGCCCATATGGATCTTTACAACATTCTGCTCCAGGTCATGGATTATGCCACACTTACTGACAATAACGGTAAATCCGCTGATTTTAGAAATGTGATCATTATCATGACCTCCAATGCCGGGGCCAGGGAAATGAGCGCCAACAGCATTGGATTTGGGTCACAAAACGCCAATTCAGATTCCCAGGGCATAAAAGCGGTGAAAAACACCTTCAGTCCGGAATTCCGCAACCGTCTTGACGGCATTGTCCAGTTCAACCATCTATCTGAAAGGGTGATGGAACTGATCGTGGATAAGAACATGAAGGAGCTTAAAGCCATGCTCAGTGAGCAGGGCATTTCTTTGAGCTATTCGTCTGATGCCCGGGCCCATCTTGCCAAGAAGGGTCATGATCCCCAATTCGGTGCCAGGCCCCTGGCCCGTCTGATCCAGACCGAAATCAAAGACAAGCTCACTGATGAGATTCTTTTCGGTCGACTTGAAAAAGGGGGGAAACTATCCGTGGGCCTAAGGGACGGTAAATTGACATTTAATATCAAATCCGCCTGATGCCCCTTTTCAGGTTATCTGAAAGAATTGAATTCCCGCCGGCCTGGCTGGCACGGTCTGACGGTTTGTTATGTATTGGGGGAGACCTTTGCGCAAAGCGTTTGATCCTGGCATATAGAAACGGTATTTTCCCCTGGTTTTCCAACAGTGAACCGATTCTCTGGTGGTCCCCAGATCCCCGGCTGGTACTTTTTCCTTCCAGAATCAGGGTGTCGAAAAGTTTGAAAAAAATCATTCGAAAGGATTGTTTCTCCATCCGGATCAACACCGCGTTTGAACAGACCATTGTGGCCTGTTCACAATTTAGGCAGGGCAAACCCGAAGGCACCTGGCTGGTAGATGAGATGATTGATGCATATATCACGTTGCACAAAATGGGGATGGCGCACTCCGTGGAAGCCTGGCAGGGCGACCGGCTGGCAGGCGGCCTGTACGGGGTCAGCCTGGGGAAAATTTTTTTCGGAGAATCCATGTTTTCCCTTGTGGCCAATGCGTCCAAGGTGGCTCTTGTGGCCCTGGCCCATGAACTTGACCGCCGGGGGTTTGGGATGATTGACTGTCAGGTCACCTCCGGACATCTGCTTCGCATGGGGGCACAGGAAATAACCAGGGACCTGTTTCTTGACATTTTAGACCACGGTATTGATGAAATAGTACCGGACAGCCTGTGGCGGTCCGGACGACATTTTTCCCCAAAAAGCAAAACAGATTCAAACCCAAGCCGTATTGCACATGCCGTATGAGCAATGTATTGTTCTGCCTTGACAAACCCGGGTTCATAGCAATTATGAACTAACGTACTTTTAAGCAAGGAGAATTTTAAATGTTGTTTAGACTATTTTTATGTTTTACCCTGATCCCGGTGGCTGAATTATACATCCTTATCCATCTTGGCGGTATCATCGGTGGATTAAACACCGTAATGCTGGTCATTATAACCGGATTCATCGGTGCCTACCTTGCCCGGATGGAAGGATTGAACACCATGATAAAGGTTCGCCAGAATTTAAACCAGGGACTTATGCCGGCCGAAGAACTACTGGATGCCTTTATCATCCTCATTGCCGGATTAATGCTCATTACACCCGGGCTTTTAACGGACACGGCAGGCCTTTTCCTGTTATGGCCCCCCACTCGAAACACGTTTAAACGCTTTTTACGAAAAAAATTTAACGAGATGGCGGCCAACGGCAGCATTAACATCACCCGGTTTCATTAAACCGGACAGATAGTCTG
>NZ_JBFXHE010000047.1:0-18531 GCF_050177295.1 Desulfobacter sp. | reverse complement strand
ATTTAACTGCGTGGTTGTTCATATCTATTATATAGACTGCAGGTTAAAATAAAAACTTTTATATCATTTTATTCAGCCCCGGGTCAATCTCCGGGTTACTACCCCGGGCTCCCATGGCCCATAAGAGAGACCACATGTGCCATGAATTTTGCGGCGTTCATGGCCTTTTAATTGCTTGGAGTGGCCTTCGAGAAATTTAATTTATTTTGGGATATTAAATAATTCCGAAAAATAGCAAGGGTTAACTTTGTTAATATACCATTAAAAGTTTGAAATGCAATAGTTATTTATGGTAGGTTAACGAAAAAATACACCACCGCAGCTGAAAAGCCATCCAAAGACAAGGAAGATGCATATGGACCCTGCAGTTGAACACAACGTTGTTGAAAATTATACTTATATATTAACTGATAACTATGATGTGCGCTTTATTGCCTATGCACCGTTGCATACCTTTAAAGGCTGGACCTGCAAAGAAGTTGAGGCGCAGATCGGCATTGATTTTGATGCACAAACCATTGCCTTTGCCAAGGCCCGGGCAAAGACCCGGTGCTTTGATACCGGCCATGCTGACCGCAACAAGGCCATGGCCGACTATCTGAAAATCGACCAATACCCTGAAGCCACCATCGAACTGACCGAGGTAAAGTCCTTTGCACGCATGGATGATACCTGCTATAAGGCGGAGGTGCTGGCAGTCCTGGAGTTTATGGGGCGGGTCCGCCAACTGCCCTTGAACTTTATTGTTACACGATCTGCTGATAACATGGGATGTTCCATTGACCTGGATTTTAAATGGTCATTTAAAGCCTTTGGCCTTAAGGCCCCCAGCCTGTTGTTCTTAACGGTCCGGGACATTGTTGACATTTCGGGAAAAGGCGAGTTCATACAAACGATTATGAATAATGGGTGATCCCTTACGCGCCCACCAGGTTTTCGGACAATACTGAGATATACTCGGGGCCGATTCCGCAATGGCCTGACTGATGACCTCGGGTTGGCAGCAATTAATGAACTTAACCTTTTTGTCATTTGACACCACATTTGCGCACACTATATTTAAGACTAAAAATATTGTTCATTCAGGGCCGGGCCTTTTCTGCGGCCGCCCGAAATAATGGTCAAAAGTAGCAGTACAAAGGATTGGTACGTTATGGAAGAAATCACAAAGCAGATTGAAAAAGCCCATCTTCTGGTGAACCGTATCCGCAGTGAGGTGGGCAAAGCCCTGGTGGGTCAGGAAAAATTGGTTGACAGCCTGCTGACAGGCCTTCTCACCGGCGGGCACGTACTCATTGAAGGGGTGCCGGGCCTTGCAAAAACCTCGGCGGTCAAGGCGTTGGCCGCCGCTGTCCAGGCAGATTTCAAACGCATTCAGTTCACCCCGGATCTTTTGCCTGCGGATCTGACCGGCACAGAGATCTACCGGCCCAAAACCACGGATTTTGTCACCCGTAAAGGCCCGTTGTTCAACAATATTATTCTGGCCGACGAAATCAACCGGGCCCCGTCCAAGGTGCAGTCTGCACTCTTGGAGGCCATGGAGGAAAAGCAGGTGACCATAGGCGACACCACCTATGCCCTGCCTTCCCCCTTTCTGGTGCTGGCCACCCAGAACCCCATTGAACAGGAAGGCACCTATCCGTTGCCCGAGGCCCAGGTGGATCGGTTCATGCTCAAGGTGCTGGTGGAATACCCTACCCGGGCCCAGGAGCTTGAGATTCTTAAAAAGACAAGCTTTTCCGCCGTGGAAGAGATCTCGCCCGTTGTGTCTTGTGAGGAACTTGCCGGATTAAAACGCCTGGTGGATCAGGTGTATGTGGATGAAAAACTCAAAGACTATATTGTCAGCCTGATCTTTGCCACACGAAACCCGGAATCCAGCAACATGCAGACAGGTCATTACATTGAGTTCGGGGCCTCGCCCAGGGCCACCATTTTTCTTGCCAAGGCCGCGAGGGTTACCGCATTTCTTGCGGGCCGGGCCTATGTGACGCCCCAGGACATAAAGCTTGCCGGACCGGATGTGCTGCGACACAGAATTCTGCTCTCCTTTGAGGCCGAGGCCGAAGAAATTTCAACCGGGCAGGTGGTGGCGGATCTGTTCGATTCCGTGGAAGTACCATAAAAAATGGTTACAGAATAGATTGTTACAGGTGACCATGGAATGATTCCTGCCCATATCATAAAAAAAATCAAGCAGATTCACATAAAGTCCCGCAAAACCGTCAACACCCTGATGGCAGGACAGTACAGGTCTGTGTTCAAGGGCTCAGGTATTGAATTTGAAGAGGTGCGCGAGTACGCCCCGGGCGATGATGTCAAGTCCATTGACTGGAATGTTTCGGCACGCACGGGCAAGGTGTTTGTCAAGCTGTTCAGGGAAGAGCGCGAATCCATTGTCATGCTGCTCATTGACATGAGCGCGTCTTTAAATTTCGGCACCCATTCGGGCAGCAAACTTGAAAAGGTGGCGGAGCTGGCATCGGTTCTGGCATTTAACGCCATTAAAAACAATGATAAGGTGGGCGTTATTTTTTTCACGGACCAGGTGGAAAAGTATATCCCGCCTAAAAAAGGATCTGCCCATATCTGGCGGGTGATCAAGGAGATTTTCACCTTTGAGCCCGAGGGTGTGGGGACGGATATCGCCTGTGCCCTGGATTTCATGGCAAAAATCAGCAAAAAGCGCAGTTTTGTCTTTGTAATTTCCGATTATCTCAGCCCCCGGTACGAAAAAAGCCTGGGCCTTTTAAACCGGCGGCATGAGGTGGTGGGCATGCGTGTGTTTGATGAAGGGGCCTTTCACCTGCCCTTTGCCGGTATTGTGCGGGTAAAGGATTTTGAAACCGGGGAAGAGACGCTCATGGATGCGGGCAGCAAAAAGATGCGGCAATGGTATACGGATCAACGGCAGAACATCCATTCCCTGACAGAGTCGGTATTTACCAAAGCCCGGGTGGATCTTGTGGATGTCACCACTGCTGACAGTGTATCCGACGTATTGACCCGGTATTTCATGCTTCGGGAGAGCAGGCGCTGATGCTTGACGATATTCATGACATACGGCCTCCAATGATGACAGGCCTGGACCCGGTACTGGTCCGGTGGCTTCTTTGGGTTGCAGGAGCAATGGTGCTTTGTGCGCTGGTTATCCTGGTTGTCCGGTACTGGCTTAAAAAAAGAAAGAATAAGACACAGGAGGCCCTGGCCCTTCCCCTGCTCTCCCCATACGAAACAGCGGTCCGGGACCTGGAACGGTGCATGGCTGACTTCGGCCATCATGCTAAAATTTTTTATTTTGAACTGGGCCGTATTGTAAAAACCTATGTTTCAGGCACGTTTCAAATCAATTGTTCCGAGATGACCTCCCAGGAGATGGCCAGGGCCGTGAAAAGCCTTCGTTTTTTGGATACAGGGCTTAAAACGGAATTGATCCGGTTCCAGGACCAGTGCGATCCCATCCGCTACATGCCCCCGGATGCCCATACTTCCCTGGATGCCGGGCGGATGCAGCAGGATCTGGCCCTTGCCGGCAGCCTTGTGGCCCGGATTGAACAGATTATTGCAGATGGGGCAACCAGAGAAGAATCGGAGGATGCCTGATGTTTCGGTTTGCCTCCCCCTGGTTTCTGCTGCTTCTTTTTCTGCCCTGGATCTGGCTGCTGGTTCATACGGCTAAAAATACAAACCGGTTTTCATTTAAATGGCTGTCCAACGCTTCGGGCCACAGTATCCGGGTGTCAAGTCTGACCGGCACTTCCCGGGTGCCTTTCAGTTTCGCTGTTTTGGCGGCCCGTCTCATTCCCCTGGTGAAGGTGCTGGGCTTAAGCCTGATGATTGTTGCCCTTGCTCGGCCCCAGGCCGGCGAGCGCAAAATCAATGTGGAGACCGAAGGGGTGAATATTATTCTGGCCCTTGACCTGTCCGGGTCTATGAAAGCCCTTGATTTCAAACGCGACAACAAGATTGTCACCCGCCTTGACGCGGTCAAGGGGGTGGTTTCCGATTTTATCATGAAAAGGGAAGGGGACCGCATCGGCCTTGTGGTGTTCGGCACCCATGCCTTTACCCAGGTGCCGCTGACCCGGGACTATAACACCATTGCATTCATGCTGGATCATTTGAAGATCGGGGCTGCCGGAACCAGCACTGCCATTGGCGATGCCATGGGAATTTCGCTCAAACGCCTAGAAGATATCCCGGCCAAATCAAACATCATTATCCTGCTCACTGACGGTAAGAGCAATGCCGGAGAGTTGTCCTGGCAAGAGGCCGCCAGGATCGCGGCCCAAAGAAAAATTAAAATTCACACCATTGGCGTGGGCTCCAGGGGCAAGGTGCCTTTCCTTGTGGACGGGCTTTTTGGTCAGCAGTATGTGTACCGCCAGGTTGATATGGACTGGGATGCCCTTGATTCCATTGCCAAACAGACCGGGGGCACCTTTTTTCAGGCCAAGGACACTCAACGCCTTGAATCCATTTATAAAATGATTGATTCAATGGAAAAGACAAAGGTCAAGGTGGACAAATGGGTGGATTACAAGGAGCTTTATACCCTGTTCCTGATCCCGGGGTTGCTGCTTTACCTTGCGTGTCTGGGCCTTGGCAGCACAAGACTGCTGGAACTGCCTTAAGGAGTTGAAAAGATACACATATGAAATTTGACCATCCGCATATTCTGTTTTTTCTGTGGGGACTTGCCCCCCTGGCAGGAGTGCTGGTGTATGGAATTTTCCGGCACAAAAAAATCCTTGCCCAATATGCGCAGCCTTCCATGTTTGACCATATCCTGCCCGGGTTCTCCCATGGCCCCAAATGGGTAAAAGCGGTTTTGGCCGTACTTGCCACAGGATTTGCCGTGGTGGCCCTGGCAGGCCCCCTGGCCGGGTACCGCTGGGAAAAAACCACCCAGAAAGGGGTGGACATCATGGTCGCTTTGGACTGCTCCCGCAGCATGCTGGCCCAGGATGTATCCCCCACACGGCTGACCCGGGCCAAGCGGGAAATCATTGATCTGACCCGGTTGATGCATTCAGACCGGGCAGGGCTCGTGGCTTTTTCCGGGGCTGCGGTGCTGCAATGCCCGTTAACCCTTGACTATAATGCTTTCGGGATTTTCCTTGATGCCCTGGACCCTGACCATCTGCCTGTTGGGGGAACGGATTTGACCGCAGCCCTTGGGACCTGTTACAACGGTTTTGACCCGGCATCCACTGCGGGGAAAGCCGTTATTCTCATCACCGACGGTGAGGATACAGCCGGTGATAAAGCCGCCCTGACCCAGGTGGTGAAAAAATTTGCCAAGGAGAAAATCCGCATTTTCGCCATCGGGGTAGGGGACCTGGCCGGTGCCCCGATTCCGGCCAGGGGCGGGGGATTTAAAAAGGATGCCGCAGGCAATATCATTTTGTCAAAAGTGGACGAAGCCATGCTTAAAAAAATTACTGCCATGACCCAGGGCCGGTATGTACGGTCCGTGGCCGGGGACATGGACCTTGAACAAATCTATTCCGGAGATATCCTGGGCACCATGGAGAGAAAGGCGCTGACCCAGGGCCGCAAAAAGGTCTGGGAAAAACGGTTCCAGTGGGCCTTGCTTCCCTGTGTACTGCTGCTGCTTGCTGAAGCTTGCTTTCCCCAGGGGCCCCGCCGGAAATCAGGCATAAGAAACGGACGCTCACTGATTTGTCTGGCCATTGCCATGGGCCTTATGACACCGGGCCTTGCCAGGGCAGGATTTTGGACCTCCCCGGTAAAGCAGGGCATGCAGGCCTGGGAGAGCAAGCAGTTCCAGCAGGCAAAAAATCATTTTATTGAGGCCCAGCTTGAGAATCCGGATGATCTGCGTCTCTATTATAATATCGGTACTGCTGCCTATGCAGCCGGTGAATATGACCTGGCTGAATCCAACTTTGCCCAGGCTGTGAACGCAACGGACAGGGAACTTAAACACAATGCCCTCTATAACCTTGCCAACACCCGTTACCGTCAAAACCATCTGGACAAGGCCATTGAGGATTACCAGACCCTGCTCAAGGAATTTCCCGATGATTCCCAGGCCAAAGAAAACCTTGAATTTGTAAAGAAAAAGCTTGAAGCGCAGAAACAGCAGCAAGATCAGCAGGATAAAGACCAGAAAAATCAGAACAAACCAAACGAGGATCAGGGGGATCAAGACCAGAAGGGCAAGAATAACCAGGATCAAAAAGATCAGTCCCCAAAACAGAACCAGGATCAGGCCCAGGGCCAGAAAAATCAGGGGGATAAAAATCATCAGAATAAACCTGAAAAAAACACCCAGCAGCCCAATCAACCCCCAACGAACCAGCCCCAAGCGGATCAGCATCAGGATCTGTCAGCAAAGGATTCTCAACCTAAGGCGGCCCAGGCAGGAAAAACCGGGCAAGGGCAAAAGGAACAGGATAACATGCAGCAGATACAGTCTAAAATGCTTGACAACCGTCTCAACCGCCTGGAAGACAAACCCGGCATGGCCCTGATGCCCCAAACCGGAGCACAAAACAATGATAAAGACTGGTAATCTCACCATTATGACCCGAACACATCTTCATGTGGCAGGCTGGGCAATTGCAGCGCTGCTTTTTTGTCTGCCCTGCACGGCCCTTTCTTTTACCGCCACGGCCCAGGTGGACCAGACCCGTATTACGCCCCGGGATGTTGTGTCATTGCAGGTGATTGTGGGCGGCGGTGAGGCCCAGGTGGATACATCCTGCATAACCGGGTTCCAGGTGAATCCAGCCGGCACCCAGTCCAGCACAAGCTATATCAACGGCACATACAGCCATAAGGTCATATATCAGTACATGCTGATCCCTTTAAAAACCGGTGTGCTGACGATTCCGCCCATCACCTGTGTCCGGGACGGCGAATCCGTATTGACCAGGGAAATTAAAATGTTGGTGGCAGAACCCCCAGCGCAGGCCGATGATGACAAGGGCGATTTTTTTGCCCAAGCCTCCCTGAGCAGCGACGGGATCGTGCCGGGACAGCAGGCTGTGTACACCCTGAAACTGTGTGTGGCAAAACAGATCCAGGGCGCTTCCTTTGATCCGCCCCGGTTTGAGGGCCTGACAGCCAAGCAGTTGACGGACTGGTTCAAGTACACCCGGACCATCAACGGCCGGGTCTTTATGGTGAATGAGACAAAATATCTGGTCCAGGCGGAAACACCCGGGCAGTTTACCATTCCGCCGGCTGTTTTTGTGGCCCAGGTACCCATGCAGCGGGCCAGGCAACGTGATTCGTTTAATTCCGTATTCAATGACTCTTTTTTCGGTGATTCCCTTTTTGATACCACACCGGCAAAGCCCGTGCGCGTGGTGTCCAATTCCGTGGACCTGACGGTCTCTCCTTTACCGGAATATAAAAGCGACCAGCCCTTTTCAGGCCTTGTGGGAAAATTCTCCATATCAAGTACTTTGGATAAAGACACGGTTAAAACAGGTGAATCCGCCACATTGACCGTCATTATTAAAGGTACGGGCAATATTATGGATGCGGCTTTGCCTGCCCTGAACCTGGATAGGGACAAGTTCAAGGTGTATGAAGATACCCCGGCCCAGGATGTACAGGTCACTGAACAGGGATTTGAGGGACATAAAGTGTTCAAGCAGGCCCTGGTTGCCTCTGTACCTGGAAAGGCGGTGATTCCGGGACGTTGTCTGGTATTCTTTGATACGGATTCAAAAACGTATAAAACCATCACCACAACGCCTTTAACCCTTGACGTCCGACCGGGCGGCCCTGTGACCGTTGTGGACGGGGTACCTGCCGCAAATACGGGCCCAGGAACACCAATGCCACCCAAGAACAACAAATCCGAGGTTAAGCTGCAAAACAGGGATATTCTGGATATTAAAGAAGATATTGCAAGTATCCATTCACGGCCCTGTCTTTCCCTGTTTTGGTTTGCTTTTCTGGTCTGCCTGCCGGCTATAGGGTTTGGCGCGGCAAGCACGGCCATGCGCCTGGGTGCCAGGGAAAAGTCCCTGAAGGCGAAATACCGTGAAAAAGCATGGGCTTCTTTGAAAAAAGCCCGGAAAACCTCAGCCGACGATCCCGGATTTCTGCCGGGTCTGTCTTCCGCGCTTACCTTTGCCGTCCTGGCCCGGGGCGGCAAGGGGGGCGAAAGCCTGACCCGGGATGAGGTCCGGCAGATTCTGTGCCACAACGGCCGGGACCAGGAAACCGTGAACAAAGTCACCCAGCTGATGGATACCATGGACGCGGCCCGTTTCGGGGGGAGGCCCATGGATGAGAACGCCGCCCGAAGCTGCCTGGACCAGGTGGCATCCCTGATTCGTACGCTCATGGTTGTGGCCTGTGTGGGACTATCCCTTTTCATGTCCCGGGGCACGGGCATGGCTGCCCAGGAGAGTGCCGGCGCCCGTGCCTCAAAACAAGTTCTCGCCGTAAAAGACAAAGCTGGTGTGTTTGTGGATGCAGTGCGCGCCTATAAGGCCGGGGATTATGCTGCTGCTGCCGCACAGTTTGAGTCCATTGCTGAAACCCGCGTGAAGAATCCAGATCTTTTCTATAATACCGGTAATGCATATTTGAAAAGCAAGGATTTAGGCCGGGCCATACTCTGGTATGAGCGGGCAAGAAAACTTGCACCGTCAGATCCGGATTTGAAATTTAATCTGGACTATGCCCAAAGCCTGTTAAAAGATAAAAAAGAACCTGGATTTTCCTTTTCCAGTATCCTCTATTTCTGGCAGGGCCTGGTTTCTTTGGAATGGCTGCAATATGCCGCCATTACACTCTCTTTTGGATTTTTTATCTGGGCAACGGTTAAAAAGGCCAGGGGCCGGCAGATTTTTTCAGGGACAGGCATTTTTATTTTTTTGCTTTTTGCCGGCACAACCCTGGCTGCTGGCCTTGAATACGACCGGATTCACTCGGATGTAAAGGCTGTTATTCTTGCGGAACAGGTCGGTGTACGTTCCGGAACCATGGATAACGCCACCCTCTTGTTTGATCTGCATGCCGGAACCCGGGTTCGGGTGCTGGAGAAAAAAGATAATTACATGAAAATCCGCTTTGCCAAAGATAAGGTAGGATGGGTGGTATGCAGCAAAGCGGAGATAATATAAATCAAGGGTGGATAAACTGAAGTTGAATCTCTTTAAAAATTAATATATATCATCTAACCTAATTTTAACAAATCAATGGTCCGCTCCGGACAAAATTTTACCGGGGCGGGCAGGGGCATACTGTTTATGGATATCATGAATGCAAAAATCGGCGTTGTCGGGGCGGGTGCCTGGGGAACAGCACTTGCCAAACTGCTTGCGGATAAAGGGTTTACTCTGGATCATTGGGCTTTTGAACCCGAGATAAAAGAGGAAATTACCCTTTACCGGGAAAACAGAAGTTTTTTGCCCGGGTTCAGTCTGCCCCCGGGGATTAACCCTACCAATGACATTGAAAAAGCAGTGTCAAAAAAAGATCTTGTGCTCATGGTGGTACCTTCCCATTGTATGCGCGCCGTGGCCACACAGATGAAGCCTTTTGTCTCTCCGGGAACTGTTCTGGTCAGTGCTTCCAAGGGTATTGAAAATAAAACCCACATGACCATGACCGATATCCTGTCCGAAATTATTGATTTTCTGCCCGGCCACAATATCGGTGTGCTCTCAGGCCCAAGTTTTGCCAAGGAAGTTGCTGGCGGCGTACCAACAGTGGTGGCAGCGGCCGCACTGAAAAATGGGGTGGCCAAATTTATCCAGAGCGTGTTTTCTGGGCCCAATTTCCGGGTTTACGTTAACCATGATATTGTAGGCACCCAGATCGGCGGAGCCATGAAAAACGTGATCGCCATTGCCGCAGGGGCCTGTGACGGAATGAATATGGGGCTTAATCCCAGGGCTGCCCTGATTACCCGGGGCCTGACGGAAATGAACCGTTTGGGTACCCGCCTTGGTGCAGATCCTTTAACCCTTTCCGGACTGGCCGGTGTTGGTGACCTGTTGCTGACGTGTACAGGGTTTCTCAGCAGAAATTACACCGTTGGCAAACAGATCGGACAGGGCAAGTGCCTGGATGATATTATTTCGGAAATGCGCATGGTGGCCGAAGGTGTCAAGACTACCCGGTCCATTTATAACATGTCAAAAAAGCTCAATGTCGATTTGCCCATCTGCGCTGAAGTCTATTCTGTCCTGTTTGAGAACAGTCCTGTGGAAAGAACCGTAGAGCGGCTGATGGGCCGGTCCCTGAAGCACGAACTGGCAGGCGTGATCTGATTTATTTTCATAGCTGACCGGCTGTCCCGGTCAGCTTAATTTACAAGCGTTTCAGACAAGTCCGCACCACAAAAATATTCCCGTCTTTAAAAAAACACTTGACATGATTATTTTACGCCATTATTGTTAGCCATGCCTAAAATTAAATATCATAAATTATAAATTTGGGAGGACTTATGAGTACTGCGCTGATTATTTACGGATCAACCACTGGAAATACCGAATCTGTTGCCGATACTATTTCAACAGATCTGTCCAATGCTAATTACACAGTCAAAAAGATCAATGTGTCCGATGTTGATGTAGATATCCTTAATGAGGCGTTTGATTTGTACCTGCTTGGCAGTTCCACCTGGGGAGATGATGAGATCGAATTCCAGGAGGATTTTGCACCTTTTTATGAGAATATGAATGGGGACTTAAATTTATCAGGCAAGAGATTTGCCGTGTTCGGGTGCGGAGATTCATCCTATGAATATTTCTGCGGCGCTGTGGATGCCATTGAAGAGCGCTTGAGGAAGCTGGGTGCCACCCTTGTGTGTGAATCTCTTAGAATTGACGGGGAGCCCGAAGAATCAGAAATAAATGAATGGACACAGGATGTGATCAATGCCGCATAACCCAAAAAAATGTGTAAGATCCATGCTCAAGGACATTGGTTCGTTGAACCGCACAGCCATGGCAGCCGGGAATGCCGGAAAATTTGACACGGCCTTTAAAAATATGAACCAGGCACTTACTTTAACCCGTATGCTGAATAAAGATTGCCTGGTCGCAAAGCTTTTAAATAACCTGGGCAATTTATACACCCTGTCCGGGGAATGGGACAACGCATTGCTGGCCTATGAACGGTCCATGTCCATTGTGACCGAGCATTACGGTATCCACAACATACTTTATAAAACCCTTCAGAAAAATTTGGTGTACCTTTTAACACAGGATATCGCGGCCGCCTGACAGCGGCATCCCTCTTTTATCTCCTGCTGCCGGGACTCTCCCCGGCAGTGTTTTCAATTGTATTTTAAGGGTTATAACAATTGTTACCGGGGTGTTTTTTACAGACAATTGCCTGGGTCAGGCAGATGACCTGTCCGTCGGTTCGAAAAGAAGTATTTCCTCCAGTTTTTTGTCCTTTTCCTGCCAGGTCTGATTAAGCCATTCACAGAATTGTTGCTTAAACCTATCATTATTAAAGTAATCGCCGATCATCTGTTCTTTCACAGGGAATACATCCACGTCCACAATGATTTTTTTTGTTTTTCCTGAAATGTAATCCCAGAAGGTTGGTATCCCGCCCGGATAGGCAATGGCGACATTGATAATATTGTTAAGGTATTCGCCCATGGATCCCAGTACAAAGGCGATACCGCCTGCTCTGGGAAAAAGGAGCCGGTAAAAGGGTGATTTCTGGCGTTCATGTTTTTCAGGGGTAAACCGGGTGCCTTCCACAAAATTCATCACCGACACCGGGGTATGCTTGAATTTTTCACACGCCTTACGGGTGTTTTCAAGATCCTTTCCCTTCAGGTGAGGGTTGGCGTCAAGAAATTTTTTTGAATACCGTTTCATGAACGGAAAATCCAGTGCCCACCAGGCAAGCCCCAGAAAAGGTACCCAGATCAACTCTTTTTTTAAAAAAAACTTCAGCATGGGGATTTTGCGGTTAAAGATTTTATGCAGTACCAGGATGTCCACCCAGGACTGGTGGTTGGATATGACAAGATACCAGTCCTTTTTTTTCAGACGGGTCAATCCTTTCACCTGCCAGTCTATCCTGTTGAACAGATCACAATTCATACCGTTGATAGTGATCCACAGGGTTGCAAGCCAGATAAGGATTTTGTCCAGTAATACAATTACGCCTTTAAAAGGTAAAACAAATTTTAAAAGGGCGGTTAAAATCAAAGGAACAGTCAAACAAATCGTATTTATTAAATATCCAATAAATGAAAGCACCCCCTTGACCGGGGAGGGAAGAAAATCCAGCATGACTGATGGGTCCTTTTTATAAAATTTTTGTGCAACGTTGTGCTAAATATTTTTTATGGCCATTCATAATGTTTTTCCTGACATCAGGTCAATAATTCTTTTTTTTTGAAAACGTCTGGAATTTTTCCAGCGCAAACTCAATGTCTCTTTTGGGGATTATATTAAAGATTACGCATATTGAGAGCGAATGATTGGTGGGAAGAATTTTGGGAAAGTAGAATCGAAGAGGCGGCTGCGGCATGATTCCTACAACGGGGTGATTTACACCCCTTCAGATTCAGAATCCTGACTCAGTCCTGCAGGCCACCAAATCATTCCATAACGGGTAAATTTAACACGAAGTTCCATGACCGCCTCCACAATACCGTATTCTCCAAGGGATATTTTTTTTATGTTGATACCCCTTATAAGAGTATTAACATGGGATTCAAGTATATCATGACTAACAATGCCTAACGATTCTCTTGAATACGCATCAATATAGACTCCTTTGAGTTTTTCAGCTAATAAGCGGTATCCGTCAATTATAGCTGCCTTTTCTGCTAAATATATAGCCTGCCCTTTGGTTATTGGGCCCCCGGGTTGAACCCCTTTCCCAATAACGGTAAACGTAACGATCGGGTGAACGCTTTGAGATGGGGGATTTGTTAAGACGTTACTATGTGAATTTTCATAATTTAGTCCACTTTGTGACTTGTCATAAACATTATAACAACCGACCAGCATTGCCATTGCCACAACAATAACCACAAAAAAGTTGCTTTTCATGCGCTTATCTCTTTTTATAAAAAGCAGGCTTTATCACTGAACGAATTTTTGAGCGTGCCCGATGTCTTCTGGAATCAGTGTAATCCTGACCTATCGTTCAATATGTTTGTTATCAGAAATATATGGGTCATTTGGAAATCTATACTGGCCGCTATTAACTTGAATAGTGAAGGATCTGCTCCAATAAGGACAATTTCAGCCTCAAGTTCTTAAACTCTCGCGTTAATAGAGATGCCCTGCATGATATGGAGAAAGCGTTTCAACTACCGAATTCAGGGCTAAGCCCTGCCGGCCACCACAGTTCTCCATAACGGGTAAATTTAACACGAAGTTCCATGATAGCCTGCGCAATACCATATTCTCCAATATACACCTGTTTTATATTAACACCCCTTATTATGGTATTGACACGGGATTCAAGTATGTTCTGCTCAACAATGCCTAACCCTGCTTTTGAATAAGCTTCGATATAGACTCCTTTCAGTTTTTCAGCTAATCGGCGATAGCCGTCATCAATAGCCGCTCTTTCTGCCAAAAATATGGCTTGCCCTTTGGTTATTGCGCCCTCGGGTTGAACCCCTTTCCCAATCGCGGTAAAAGTAATGATCTGGTTTATAGGTTCAGGTGGCAAATTTTTTATAACTATTCCAGGAGAGGTTTTAACATAAGATTTTTCAAATACATTAGAACAACCTAGCGGTAGCGCCGTTGCTAATACTAAAATAACAACACAAAAGTTTTTCATGTTTTCATCTCCTTTTTATGAATCCTTAATAATTTTTACGGTATCGTCAAGGCACTAAAATTACTTAAGACTCAATATAATAAAATTATTAAAATAAATCTTATTAATTTATAAAATCAGGCTTGACTGAATACCGGCCAGATGGTGAAATACAATATATAAATGACAAAATATGAGGTGTTTTTATGAGTCAGAATTCCCATCACCTGATTATGGGTGAGCTTGTTGATTTTTTAAGCGGCAAAACCCTGCCGGACACCCACGATGAACGGTACCGCCAGCAAATTGCCCGGCATCTGGTAAATGGTCTGGGATTTGATAAATCAGATATTGAGGCGAATCGGGAAATAACCATTCACACCGCTGGGCGCAGTGCAGCGGTGATGGTTGATTTTCTGGTTTACAGGAATCAGCGCGCGGTCATGATGATCAACTATGCCCCGGGATCCCTTGTGACCCGGCGTTTGTCGACCCTGGCGTTGTCGCGGCTGATCTTTGATTACCAGATCCCTTTTGTGGTGGTCACCAATGGCAAGG
This sequence comes from Desulfobacter sp., assembly GCF_050177295.1. Classification (NCBI taxonomy): domain Bacteria; kingdom Pseudomonadati; phylum Thermodesulfobacteriota; class Desulfobacteria; order Desulfobacterales; family Desulfobacteraceae; genus Desulfobacter; species Desulfobacter sp. The sequence goes on along the minus strand of NZ_JBFXHE010000047.1, from coordinate 4,221 downwards.
ATGCTGAACTGATTTCAGGAAAAACCGGAAAGGTGCAAGGGGAGGGGATATCTGCCATTCCCGGGCCTGATCATCCTTTGATAAAGGCTTTGCCTGATACATTTGAAGCGGTGTCTGCCAAAATGGCCGGTCAGGCAGAAAAAATTGCGTTTGCCTGCATGGTGGACGGATCCTGCATGATGGAAAACGATTGTGACACCTGTTAACTCAGTCCTTTGCTAAAACCTGGTTCAAATAAAATCCGGTATGGGATAACGGTGTACAGGCCACTTGTTCCGGGGTGCCCTGGGCAATGATCTGCCCGCCCTGGTCTCCGCCTTCAGGTCCAAGATCAATGACATAATCCGCGCATTTAATGACATCAAGGTGGTGTTCAATGACCACCACGGTGTTGCCTGCATCCACAAGTCTGTCCAAAACAGTTAAAAGCCTTTTGATATCATCGGTATGCAGGCCTGTGGTGGGTTCATCCAGAATATAAATAGTTTTCCCCGTGCTTTTCTTGGATAGTTCCCGGGAAATTTTTATACGCTGGGATTCCCCGCCGGACAGTGTTGTGGCGGCCTGGCCAAGCTTGATATATCCCAACCCTGTTTCCACCAGAGTGGAAAGGGGGCGCCGGATGGCGGATATATTATCAAAAAATTCAAGGGCCTGATTGATGGTCATGTCCAGAACCTGGGCTATGTTTTTTCCTTTGTACTTTATTTCAAGGGTTTCCCGGTTGAATTGTCTGCCTTTGCACACATCACAGCTCACATAAACATCAGGCAGAAAATGCATTTCAATTTTGACAGTGCCGTCCCCTGTACAGGATTCACATCTGCCCCCCTTGATATTAAAACTGAACCGTCCGGACTTGTATCCCCTGGCCTTTGCTTCAGTTGTCTGGGCAAATAATTCCCTTATATGGGTGAGAACGCCTGTGTAGGTGCCTGGATTGGATCTCGGGGTTTTGCCGATGGGGGACTGGTCAATATGGATAACCCTGTCAATATATTCCATGCCTGAAATGGCCCGGTGTTTTCCCGCGGGTTTTTCGGATCTGTTTATCCTGCTTGCAAGGGCCTGGTAAAGGGTTGACAGAACCAGGGTTGATTTTCCTGATCCTGACACCCCTGTTACACAGGTTAAACACCCTATAGGAAAAGAAACGTCAATATCCTTAAGGTTGTTTTCGTTTGCTTCCAGGACAGTTAAAAATTTTTGGGTGCTGGTACGCCTGGTTTGAGGCACGGGGATTTTGCGTTTTCCGGACAGATACAGCCCGGTGAGACAGGATGCCTTGACCAGGTCTTCGGGCGGACCTGAAAATACAACATGTCCGCCGTTTACACCGGCTTGGGGACCCACATCAATAATGTGATCTGCGGCCAGCATGGTCTCTTCATCATGCTCCACCACCAGTACGGTATTGCCAAGGCCCTTTAAGTGCATCAGCGTACTGAGCAGGCGGGCATTGTCCCGCTGGTGAAGACCGATGCTGGGTTCATCCAGAACATAAAGGACCCCGGAAAGTTTCGAACCGATCTGGGTGGCCAGCCGGATGCGCTGGCTCTCTCCGCCTGAAAGGGTTGCTGCGGACCGGTCAAGGGTCAGATAGTCAAGGCCCACATCTTCCAGAAAACAAAGCCGTTGGGACAGTTCTGCAAGAATGGATTCAGACACGGCTTTTTCCCTGCCGGTTAAATGAAGTGTGTTCACAAAATCAGCGGCCTGTCGGACAGACATGGCTGTAATCTGCCGGATGGTTTTATCTGCCACCTGAACGGCCGAAGCACCGGGGTTCAGGCGTGATCCATGACATTTAGAGCAGATTGTATGCCCCATGTATTTGCCAAGATCCTGTCTGACAGCGGGTGATTTTGTATCCCGCAAACGCCGGGCAAGTTGTTCAATCACACCTTCAAAGGATTTTTCATAAACGATTTTTTTTCCGGCCTGTTCAACATAAAAGGGGATTTTGCGGGTGCCGGAACCCCAAAGAATAATCCTTTGAAATTCCGTGGAAAGATCTTTAAAGGGGGTGTAGATATCTTCATTATAATGGGTCACCAGGGCATCTAAAAATTCCATATGTCGTACGGAATCCTTTCCGGCCCAGGGCAGTACCGCCCCCTGGCGCAGGGACAGATGGTGGTTCGGGACAATTTTTGCCGGGTGAAATTCCCTTAGCTGGCCCAGGCCGTCACAATGGGGACATGCTCCCTGGGGGGAATTAAAGGAAAAACTGGCAGGGGTGAATTCCGGATAAAAGATACCGCAGGTGTGGCAGGTGGCGGTTTCGCTGAAAAGGGTCTGTGTTTTTAGATCCAGGTTGTCTATGATCACCTGGCCTTGGGCAAGAGACAGTGCGGTTTCAACGGAATCGGTCAGCCTTTGTTCGATCCCTTGTTTTAAAATCAGCCGGTCCACCACAACCTCTATGGCGTGTGCTTTTTTTTTATCAAGAACTGGTGCATCTTCGATTAAGCAGACATGTCCGTCAATTTTAAGTCTTGCAAATCCTTCCTTTTTCAGGTGATGGATAAACTGGCCGTGTTCGCCTTTTTTATTTGTGACCACAGGTGCCAGCACCATTATTTTTTGTCCTTTTTCAGGCATTGGGAAAAGGATGCTTTGTATGATCTGGTCAATGGATGCAGATGAAATGGGGTTGCCGCAGATATGGCAGTGGGGCCTGCCGGCCCTGGCAAAAAGAAGGCGCAGGTAATCATAGATTTCCGTGACAGTTCCCACTGTGGATCTCGGGTTGTGGGAGGCGGTTTTCTGTTCAATGGCAATGGCAGGGGAGAGCCCCTCTATGGCATCCACATCTGGTTTGTCCATCTGGCCTAAAAACTGGCGGGCATAGGTGGATAAAGATTCCACATAGCGTCTCTGGCCTTCGGCATAAAGGGTGTCAAAGGCAAGGGTGGATTTGCCGGAGCCTGAAAGGCCGGTGATCACGGTCAGTTTGTTTTTGGGGATGCTGACATCAATATTTTTCAGATTATGGGTTCTGGCGCCTTTGATTATGATCTGATCAATTGCCATTGCTATTGCCATGCCTTTTTTGATTAACCGCCTGGACCGCCGCCATTTTAATGGCCGCTTTCATGCTTGTGGGATCTGCAATCCCTTTCCAGGCAATGTCATAGGCTGTACCGTGGTCCACGGATGTGCGTATGATGGGAAGTCCGATGGTGGTGTTAACCCCGTCCCTGAAATGTACAAGCTTGAAAGGAATCAGCCCCTGGTCATGGTACATGCAGATTACGGCGTCAAACCGTCCCTCAACAGCGTTAAAAAATACGGTATCCGGCGGGCAAGGGCCTGTAATATCAACCCCTTTTTTCCGGGCCTGTATTACTGCCGGTAAAATGATATCCGCCTCTTCGTTACCGAACATGCCCTGTTCGCCTGCATGGGGATTCAAGCCTGCCACGGCAAGTCTGGGGTTGGGGATACCGAATCTTGCGATCAGGGTGTCCCGGGTCAGGTTGATGATTCTTGTTATTTCCCGGCAGGTCAGCTGCCCCGGCACCTGGGACAAGGGGATGTGAATGGTCGTTAAAACCACTTTCAGGCGGGGCCCCGCCATCATCATGGCAAAATTCTCGCTCCCTGTTTTATGTGCGATCAACTCTGTATGACCATGAAAGGATGACCCGGCCAGTTTCAGGCCTGTTTTGGTAATGGGGCCTGTGACTAGGGCATCAATGGCACCGGACAGGGCAAGATCCACCCCGGTATTGATATAGGTTTCCATGGCGCGTCCGGTATCCGGGGTGGGGTGCCCAAGTTCAGTGACATCCGGGGGCAGGCTGGAAAGGCGAATCAGGCAACCTCTGGGAAAATTAGAGAAATCGCAAGATAAATCGTCTGTTAAGACTAACTTATGAAGTAATTTTGAATTAAGATCTGCTTTTTTAAGTATTTCGAGATCTCCTAAAACAACAGGGGTACACAAATTTTGAATTTCAGGGTCAGCAAGGCTTTTAATAATTATTTCAGGGCCGATACCTGCAGGATCTCCCATGGTTATGCCAAGAAAAGGCAGGTCTGAATGAGTATTCATAATTAGATATTGCTTTCATTTTTATATGTTAAATTTAGAAAATATACTATTGACGCAACAGGGTGTAAATACAATTTAGGAACGAATTTGTGAAACCCTTATGAATTTTGGGGTTGACCGTTTTTATTAGATTTTTGTTTAATTTGAAGAAATTCAAAGAA
>NZ_JBFXHE010000046.1:0-18657 GCF_050177295.1 Desulfobacter sp. | reverse complement strand
CAAGGAGATGGAGTCTGATATTTTTAAAAGCCGCAGGTCTGATCTGGACGGGAAAATCCAGCTCTATGAGTCCCAGATCCTTCAGCTTGGCAACCAGGCTGAAGGGGCCAGGGAAGAGCTTAAAAGCGTCCAGGAGATTGTTGCCAATTTTACGGCGGATCTTTCCAGTAAACGGGGCCTTTTGGAAAAAAAATATATAGGTAAAACCGAGATTTTGACGCTGGAACGGCAACTTGCAGAATACAAGGGACGCATGGGCAAACTCAAGCAGGATATCGCCGCCACCCAGCAGCGGATCCAGGAATTTCAGCTCAGGATCGTGGATACAAAAAATCAGTACCGGGAAACCGCCGTATCCAGGCTTGGAGAAATCACAGATCAGATTTACGAGGTTCAGGAACAGCTGAAACCGGAACTGGACGCAAAGGAGCGGCTGGAGGTCAGAGCGCCTGTTGCCGGTACTGTTATCAATATCCAGGTGCACACAGAAGGGGCTGGGGTTATCCATGCAGGAATGCCACTCATGGAAATCGTCCCCATGGACCAGTCCATGATCATCAAGGCCCAGGTCAGACCCCAGGATATTACCAATGTCCACCAGGGACAGAAGACAAAGGTCAACCTGTCCGCCTTCCACAGGATCGGTACCCCCCCCATTAACGGCAAGGTCGAATATGTATCCCCGGACCTGGTGACATCAAAGGGCCAGGGGGAGCATACCGTGTCTTACTATGAAGTCCATGTGAAAGTAGACCAGGAGGACCTGGCTGCAAAGGATGCATACCTGTCTCCCGGTATGCCTGTAGCATGCTACATTACCACAGACAAGCGGAATATTATTTCTTATCTGCTGGGACCCTTGCTTCAAAACGTAGACACGGCTCTCAGGGAATAAACGATCATTGGCAGGGTGTTCGTTCGGTATCTCATTGAGCTAACGACATAAGTGAAATCGAGGAGATTTGATACAGGCCCGGCATAGTGCCGGGATCAATTCTGATCCGGTCTCCCCGGATTCCCTTCTCGGGTATCGGCAGCCTGATTTTATTGAGGCCTTTTGCAAGTCGTTGCTTAACGGATTGTGCCGGTGAATAGTGATATGTGTCCAGGGTTTGATAGAAGACTTCCAGTGTGGTGTCTTCCGGAGAAATCATTTCTAATTCAAGGCATAAATAGCTATTCTTGGGCAACTTTGAAGGAGGTAAGGTAAAATATGGGTCGTTGCTGGTGGCTTTGAAGGAAAAGACCCCGCAGTTTTGACTCTGCACGGCAATCGCATTCAATTGTTTTGCATGCTGGTGCAAATCAGTGCCGCCAAACTGGGAAAGTGTCCTAAAGTCAAACGCCCACTGAATCAAGTTGCCTGCCGTCAGGTGAGATTCTTTGAGTTTGAGCGATCGTTCCACCATTTGATAAATGACGAAATCAGGCCTGTATTTTTTAACGAGTTCATCTATTGTTCGACCGTCTACGTCCTTGTAATGGCAATAGATGGTTTTCCCGAATGTGTGGTTCAAAAATACAGCCATTTTTTCCATAAACGAATCCATTAAGACAAGTACGGTATAGGGCTTCATGGTGTTGCTAAATAAGGCTTTTTCATGCCATCGTATGTGATTGAAAGGATCCAATGACTGTTCATATCCATTAAAATCCGTTTTCTTTATTGATTCTGAATTTTGCAGCTTAGATGATTGAATTTGCATATAAAAGTCATTCACATGCCCATCCAACCGAAGCATCAGAGCAAGACCGCCGCCGCAGCTATCCGGTGTGTAAATAAAATCTTTTGATTCAAGTGTCAGGGGAAGAGTCTTGGGAAAATCTTGACGGATTGCCTGAATAATAACCTGATACCCGATATAGGCACCGAGACGCGACCAGTGGGAGTCTGTTTTATTGTATAGGCGCTGTCCATACTTTTTTTTTGCCGATAATAAGTATGTCAGAGGATTAATAAATTTGAAGGATTTTGTTTCATTGTGCAGTTGGGATAAAGTCGTTTTACCCGATGGTGTGACCCAGGTGGGCAGATATTCCGGATATATGGTATGTTTATTGGGAACCACGAATACATAAAATTCTATCCCTCTTTTTTTTAGGTATTTTTGGCGCAGAGCCATATGATATAATAACTGATTTAGATGATGGCGATCAAATACATCATTGCCCGTTGTTTGATCAATTATATTCTGCCATCTGTTTCCGAGGAAGAGGTAGTCTTCTTTTCCAATCACCACTTTTTCGGGATTGATTGATACGCCAAGAGAGTAGTTGATAATGGCGTAACAGCGTATTAGCTTTTCCCGCATGGCGAACTGGTCGTTGATATATCCTTCAAGTTTCGGAAAATAGTCTTTGATGCTTTGAAAAGACCATCCCCATTTGGGAGGAGGTGCAGGTGCTCTCATTTCGATGTTTTTAAAGGTTTTTTCCGAAATAGTGCCAAGCTGTAATGCGGAAAAAATGCCTATGGATGACAGTATTAGCATAAAAGCAGCAATGGTTGAATATTTTATCAATTTTGCCATTTTCAGAACCTAAAGTAGATAAAAGGGTTATAGGTTCCTGCCGCAAGGCTCATTATGCAAAGAATAAAAATAGCGAACAGAAAAAGGGAGGAAACCATCTTGTGGCCAGGGCTGGCAGTGCCGTCTTCCGGGAATAGTGGTGACAATCTAAAAACCTTAAATATAGGGGTGCTGAACAGGACGCCGGTGATTAGAAAAAGCAGCAAGGCGTTTGATAAAATTTGCCCCAGTATGTAAGCCCCATCCCGGGACTCTCCCATTCCGGCCATTGCTTTGAGGTAAAAAAAAGCGTGGTTTGAATTATCAGCTCTGAAGAATACCCATCCGATCATAATTACCAACACTGCGTATAAATGCCGGAAGATACGGGGAAGCTTTGACAGAAATTTGAAGACGCCACTTCTTTCTATGGCAATAAAAGCCCCGTGATAAAGTCCCCATATGATAAACGTCCAGTTAGCGCCATGCCACAAACCGCATATAAAAAAAACGATCAATAGATTGATGTATGTTCTAACTCTTCCATGCTGATTCCCACCCAGAGGAATGTACAGGTAGTCCCTGAACCAGGTTGACAGAGAAATGTGCCAGCGGCGCCAGAACTCCCGTATTGATTTTGATATATAAGGATAATTGAAATTCTCGGGAAACGTGAATCCGATCATTTTACCCAGGCCAATGGCCATGCAGGAATATCCGGAGAAATCAAAATAGATTTGAAGAGTATACGTGGTAATGCCGAGCCATGCCAGAGAAAAGGACAGTTCCGCAGAGGGCAGGGAAAATATCCGGTCAGCTGCCAGTGCCAGAGTGTTCGCGATCAAAACTTTTTTGCCAAGACCGCTAATGAACCGCCGGATGCCTTCCGCAAACTGATCCGATGATATGTTATGACAGGCCATCTGGGCCTCAACATCACTGTAGCGCACAATAGGGCCTGCAATTAATTGGGGGAACATTGTTACATAGGCTGCAAATTTAGTAAAACTCCGGGTCGCCGACACCTTTCCCCTGTACACATCAATGGTATAACTCATGGCTTGAAAAGTGTAAAAACTGATTCCCAGCGGCAGGGATACCTTTGTGGCTGATGCCAAAAACACGGACTCCAAGCCGATGGCATTCAAAAAGTCCAAGGCATTTTCGATAAAAAAATTGTAATATTTAAAATACCCCAGAAAATAAAGCCTGGAAATGATGGAGATGGTCAGGGCGGCCTTTTGTGTCCTCGTTCGAGCGGCTTCGATGGCGTTCGAGGCGAGATTGGGTGTTTTAAAGCCGCTATAGATGAATAGGGCGCACAGATAATCTATCAGGGTTGAGACGATCACCACCCATATCATGAAATTTTCGCCCCAGAAATAAAAAAGCAAGCTGGAAATCAGTAAAAAAAAAATTCTCCAGCTGGACGGTATTGCAATGAAGATAATCAGGAAAAGGGGTAGAAAACCGAATAGGAATGTTATTGAACTAAAGACCATGGTTCACAGATTTTGAGCTGTCCGGCCAAATCGAATCTGTGAGTCTGCAGATTCAAAAATTTGAGAGGCTGGACAGCAATTACGGTTCGCTTACTTCTGGTGCAAAAATGACAGATGTCGTATGGACTGCAGGTGGCAATATATTAGGGGCATGATACCGGTTTTTACCATTTCGGCCAAGCTGTTATCATCAAGGGTTACAAGTTTTTTCATGTCAACGCCCCTGAATCCGTCCAGGCTTTTTTTCTGCCCTCCGGCCTGGAATTCAAATGTCTTGTCTGTAATTATACCCTTTTCATGCAGTTCTGCAAACACGGACTGAACAGCAGCAAGTTCCTGCTGATAGAGTTTCAGTGTATCAAAGGTATGCTTCACAAAGCCTCTGAGTTCTCCTGATTCGGTAAAGAGCGGTTCTCCGTTTTCTTCGGAAAAATGTTCAGCCTCCCGATCCAGGCAGAAGATATACCGGCCTTGCCCGTTTTCCTTGTTTTCTATCTTGGCAAGGATAAAGGGGTAGAGGCGCAGGCACAGGGGAATATAGGGAACCTTCCATTTGCCTTGGTCGTCTATATAGGGGTGTGTCCCTTTTTTAATGGAGAGGAGCACACTGGGGACAGGACTGCTGTCTTTAGGCAGAATAATGGGATATAAATTTGCCGCCTGCTGCATTTCCGAAAGGGAGATTGGTACGGATGAAAGGGGTTTTGCAAAATTGAAATGAGACAGCTCTGAAAATCTGAACGCCTGATGCCTTTCAGGGTCAAGGGGCTCAAAATTGTCCGGCAATGCATGAATGTCACTCATGACGATAACTTCCTAAAAAAGGTTTTGGTTTGCTAATAGGCCATCTGGCGATCAGGGATTTCAACTTCCGGATGCTGCAGAATCATCTTTCAGGAAAAGTAGCCTGAACTTTGAAAGAGACTGTAAATGGCTGTAGATCAGGGAAAGGGTGCCTTTTCTGACCAGCTCAGCCAGAAATGCATCGTCCATGGTAACAAGTTTTTCCATGTCCACCCCTTTGAATCCGTCAATGCTCCTGGCTTTACCGTTTACATTGAATTCAATTTTTCGGTCCACAATCAGTTCGTTCTCAGCCAAGGCGGTAAATAATGCCTGCGTAGTCGCTATTTCCTGCTGATATGCAGTTAACGTCTTGAGGATACCCTGGATAAAATCATTAGGGTCTCCATCAGCCGTAAACATGGGGTCTCCCATGCCTGAAGCAAAATGAGGGGCATCCGGGTCAAGGCATAAGGCAAACTGGTCTTCCTGGGCTTGGATTTTGGCCAGAGTAAAGGGGTACATCCGGATGGTGAAGGGTATATAAGGCGCTTTCCACTGTCCCTGGGGGGTCACGTAGGTGTTTTCCCTTTTTCCAATTCCAAACAGGGCCATGGGGAGGCTGGCGCCGTCTTTGGGGAAAACAATTGGATAGTATTGGCAGGCCTGCTGAAGCTCTGAAAAGGATAGCTGGACTGCCGTTGTTTTACCGGCAAACGAGTAATCCTGGCTTTTTGAGAATCTAAGCGTCTGGTGTTTTGTTTTTTCTAATGGTTCAAGTTTGGTAAACATATCTGATTACACCTTTACTATTATGTTATTGATACAATGATATTTTTTTTTGATACCATAAACATGCCAGGAAAACAATGCGGATTTCCCAAGGCGTCAGGGTGATCGCATGTAACCTGCTTACAGTTTAATACCAATTTTGAATAATTAGTATCTGCGGAAAATCCGTAGATCCGGTTTGACGAGGGGGAAGCGGATGCGAAAGCCCCTTTCTCTACTTTACTGGTGAATAGAAAAGTAAGAATTAGTTGATGGATTGTTTTTTTTAATGCGTTGACCCTGCCAACGCCCTCTTAATCCTGGAAAAAACAGAAGGAAAAAAACAACGATTGTGGTATATTAATTGTCATGATACCAAATGGCAGAAGATCTGCGAAGTTGACGATAGTACAATTGAAGATTTTTAACCATACAGATCCCGCACATCAAAACGCCTTTTCAAGTCTTGATGCGGCGTCAGTGTTCTGATACGATTTTTGAATACGGAGAAAAAATAAAATTAAAATGACGCTTTTTGACGAATCCTATTATCTAAGTCAGTATCCGGAAGTGGCAGCCAGCGGTATGTCCGCCCTGGAACATTACAATACCATCGGCTGGCAGATGAACTACAACCCTAACCTTTTTTTCAATACCCAGTATTACCTGCTCAAAAATTCAGATGTTGCAAGTGCAAACGTTAATCCCCTGGAGCACTATCAAACCAATGGTTTTTTTGAACTGCGTAATCCCAGCTGCTTTTTTAACACAGCATTTTATCTGATCCAGTACCCTGATGTGGCCCTGAGCAATGTTAATGCGCTTGAGCATTTCATGCAGTACGGGGCGGCAGAGGGCAGAATCGCCATAGCGGAATTTGATGAAAGCTACTATCTGACCCAGTACCCTGATGTGGCCTCAAGCCATATCCCGGCTTACCTGCATTTTGTACTCAGTGGCGCCAGCGAGGGGAGAAATCCGTCGGCAAAGTTTGACACAGGCTTTTATCTCCATCTCTATCCCGATGTGGGTGCAAGTTTTTTTACCCCTTTCGAGCATTACTACCTATACGGACAGGATGAAGGCCGGAGAACCTCTTCAAATATCACGGTCGAGGCCGGATCAACCGGCACAACCGAAGGCAGTGAGCTATCCGATACCATCACAGGCAGTACAGGAGGCGACACCATTGACGGCAAAGGGGGAAATGATACCATCAATGGCGGCGGCGGGAATGATACCCTGAGCGGCGGAACAGGCAATGACACGATCAACGGGGAGTCCGGAGATGACAGTCTTGACGGCGGCACCGGAGACGATGTTCTGGGCGGGGGAAACGGCGCAGACACCCTTTTGGGCGGAGAGGGAGCTGACACCCTGAACGGCGATCTGGGAAATGATACCCTGACTGGAGGGGAAGGCGATGATATCATCACAGGCGGCGGGGGAACAGATAGTCTGATCGGCGGTGACGGGAACGACCGCTTTCTGTTTACGGCACTTACTGACGGAAGCACGACCCCGGGCAAAGGGGATGTTTTGGAAGCCACCGATTTTATCAGCGGCCAGGATTCCCTGTCGTTTTCCGAGGCCGTTTTTGGGGATGGCGGATTGACAGGAACAATAACCCTGACCAGCGTGGCGTTTAATACAGATCAGGTAACAACGCTTGCAGACCTGACAACGGCTACCGGAACTGATCAGGAGGGGTATGCGGTTCAACTAACCGGAAGCACATTGGATGCGGCTTTGTATGATGCTTTGGATGCTGCTATTGCTGCGGGAGGGGTTGCGAGTGGAAAAGGGTTTGCGGTGATCTGCAATGGAACGGATACTGTGGTGCTTTTTGATGAAGATTTCAGTTTGGCAGCAAATGGATCTCTTATAGAACTGATTACTCTTACCGGTATGGCAAGCACTTCTGGAATAGCATCAAACAGTGACCTAATAGTAGCTTAGAGATCTTATACTCAATGTCCATTTCAAGTAGTTAGCATGGAAATATCCTGAATCATCAGGGCAATTTTGATTTTATATTTCAGGCACCGCTCTGATTTATATAATTGCTTTATCTGTATCCCATATCGGCAACCCTCATCAATCTTCTGCCAGCGATTCAACCCATGCAATCTGCCGGGGCAGGCAGACCGTTTCAAGATCGTAATTGGCTCGGCCAAAGGCACAGGCGGCTGTTCCCAGTCGCTTTCTGGCTTCAGGGTCATCCAGCAGATCACACACCGCATCGGCCAGGGCCTGGACATCAAAAAAGTCCACCAGCCGCCCGGTTTGATTTTGGCGTATGGCTTCGTGCAGGGGCGGGGTATTGCTGGCCACAATGGCACAGCCTGTGCACATGGCTTCCAGAAGGCTCCAGGACAGCACAAAGGGATAGGTCAGGTATACATGCACCCGGGACAGCTGCAGCAGCCCAATAAAAACCGCGTAGGGAAGGTTGCCCAGAAAATGGACCCGGGACCAGTCATTCGGGTGGATTTTTCCTTTCACCTCTTCAATAAAAATATCCTTCCATCTGCTGCCGTTTTCCGGCCTGGCACCATAGCTGATATCATCGCCGCCCACAATCAGAACCCGGGCCCTGGGCCTGCGTTTCAAAATATCCGGCAGACTCCGCATGAAGATGTGGTAGCCCCGGTAGGGCTCAAGGTTCCGGTTTACAAAGGTGATCACCTCGTCTTTTCCGCTGAGAATGAGAGAATTGTTCAGGGTCAGGCTCACCTTGGGATTGGGAGCTACCATCTTGGTATTGATCCCGTCATGAACCACGGTAATTTTGCTGCGGAAGGGTTCGGGAAAGGTGGATGCCTGCCAGAGGGTGGGAGAAATCCCGGCATCTGCCAGGTCAAAATGAAGCCGGTTATTCAAATTTTTCAATTGAATTCTGCAGACCTCACCCGGGTCCAGCACAGGAAATTCTGGGTCAAAGCCCACATCCGCTCCGGTAGCGTGATAATAAAACTCACAATAGATGCCAAGCCTGGCACGGGGCCAGACCTCTTTTAAAAAAAGGCTCTCTCCCCAGCCGTTGTGGGCCACAATCACATGGGGAACAAATCCTTTGGCTTTCATGTCCAATGCGGCCCGAAAGCAGGCTTCGGCCCGGATGGTCTGGGTCTCAAAATTGTTGAGCCAAGGATGCACCCCGGGCGTTGTACCCCGCTGGACAGCATAGGGCACAAGGGTGACCCCCTGCCATTGGGTGGATTGGATCGTTTGAAGGGTCATGGCCACCACATTGTGGCCCTGCTGCGCTAATGCAGGAGCTAAAAATTTAAACTGACCCGGAAAGTTTTGATGGATAAACAAAATGTTCATGGACTTATTAATCTTTAGAGAGGTCGAGAATGATTCAGGATAAAGCACGTCCTTCCCCGTAGCCGAATGTCAGGTAGTGAATCAAGGGATTGATGCCGGCCAGTTCCACATCCGGATTGGCGTTAAGGTAGGCACTGGTACTGAAATTCTCTGAAGGGTCCCGGCCTTCAATCCACCCGGATTCGAGATAATGGGTCAGAGGATTGATGCCGGCGGCACTGACATCCGGGTTGGCACTCAAATAAAATGCCACATCAAAAAGGCTGCTGGGATTACGTCCTTCCTGCCATCCGTATGTGTTGAAATGTTCAACCGGATCCAGGCCGGCACCGGCCACATCCGAATTTGAAGCAAGGTAATAGGAGGGATCAATGCCTTTTTCCAGAGATGGGATATCCTCGGGATCTTGGGATATGGAAATGCCCTGGGACTGGCCGTAAACGGCCACAATGGCGGCAATATCATCAGACGTCAAACTCACCGTATCCGAAGCCTGGGAATACATCAGAGCGGAAGATACCTTTGAATGATCAAGCCCCAGCGTATGCCCCACTTCATGGGTCACGGTCCCCAGGAAAGACCATGTTCCGGGGGTGGGGCTGCCTGTCGTGAAATCTGCGTTCGACTGGTCTGCCAAGTCAATCTGGATGGCGGCACAGGTTAAATTCCCATTGACAGACCATACCGTTGCCTGCCCCAGGATTACACCGCCGCTACTGCTGCTGCCGTCGATGGAATCCCATCCGATCCTGATATCCACGGAACTTGAATCATCTGTCTCCACAAAATCAATATCCGCAACATTTTCCCAGGCCTGAAAGGCCATTCTCACAAGCTTTTTCTGAACCGAGTCAGAGGCCGCTTCAAAAGTGGGATATCCTGAATAGCTTAGGCCAAGGGTTGCATCAAAAGTGGAATTTTCCGCAAAACTCCAGGTGATAACCGGGGGATCCCCGGCCCATTCTTTTCCCATGAGCATATATTGAAAACTTTGTCCGTCTATCATCTCATCAGGCTTTCATGAAGGTAGTTTTATACGAAAATAGAGACAAGATACAAGGGGGCGAACCACTCGAAGTACCTGCGGCGACCATTTTAGCCCTGCATGTTGGTGTCTTTAGTTTCATTGTTTGTTATGGGCTTGCGGCTCATGTGCATTATACAATCAAAATATAGAGGACGCGGCTTTTTGTCAAGGAAACGAACGCGCTAAAGTGACCGCATGTAGCCTGCTTACAGTTTGATGGCAAATTGGGAATGGCTTATTCAGCAGCCGCGCCTCGTGCCTCCAGTTTGGCATTGACACGCTCAAACTGCCGAGCGGTCTGGTCTTTGCGCTTGGGGCCGCAGCCGATGTGCAAGAAGGTTTTCACAACGGTCTCCTATGAACAAATTAACCACTGTGATCTTGGCTCATGTGGGACTTACACCCACTGGGTAACCTTATCGAATTTCAGGGTGTGTCCCACCTTTTACATGGCAACAATCGTTAAATGCAAACATTACTTGAAAAATCAACTACGATGTAGTAAGGTGGGACACACTCTGCAATCTCCCTGAAGATCTGGGTCATGACCGTTGGCATTTTACATGAGACTTGGTTTCCCGGACAATTTTTAAGCACCCTGAGTGTTCAATTTTCTGAATCGTCTTTGTTCGGGGTTGATGCCCATCTTCAATAATTATTGTTCCTTCTTTTTTAACCAATCTGCTTAATTCCTTTAGAAATACATCTGGTTTCTCCACCATGTGAAACATGTCCAGCGCGTAAACGATATCAGCAGTTTCATTACTTATGGGGGTTCCATATTTTTCTGCGAGAACAGCTTCGACGTTTGTTAGCGAAAGTTTTTTAATTTTTTCTTTTACTTTGGCAATGGCAAGGGGGTGTATGTCCACCGCAATAACTTTGCCCTTTTTACCAACAGCGCTGGATGCAAATCCAATGTATCTTGCCGGCCCGCAGCCATAATCAATAACCGTCTGGCCGGATTTTAAACCCAGGGTCTTAAAATTTTTTCGTGAATGCCCGCCTAATATATCCATCAGTTTCATAATCAATGTCATTGCCTTGAAACCAACGTCTGGAATTGATTCTCTACCCTTTCCTGAAAAGAAATCGCCTATTTTTTTAGTTTCCATTGTACCCCCTCATATTTTCTAAGATCATAAAAATTATATGCTTTGGAACAAGTAGCTTTTTTCGCGTAAAATATCAATCCGGTTGCGGCAAAATTAGATGATGTAGACCGTGCCCGATCAAAGTCCACAAAAAAAATATATAAAGTTCACAAGCTTAAAGATAAACTTACCGGCGGGTTTTTTAACTTTAAATTGATTCTGAAAGACTTCTCAAAAAAAGCTTGAAATGCCCGTCATTTGGTAATTTTCAATTTGTCCAAGATTTCTGCGATAACGGAATCAGTGAACAGAAGCTTAATGAGCTAAAAGAACGCATTGACAATATTATTCCTTTCAATCCTTCTACAAAACATATGAGCAGTCGTATTTTTCCTCAAATGAAGCCGGCACCATCTTTGGAACACTTCCAGAAAAAAGTGGCCTGATTCTAAACCAAGGATTGTTTGGCAGTCAAATTCAAAAAACTCGAACATCGAGTATAATTTTACGAAAAATAAAGCAAGTCTGTTGGGAGCGGACTGGAACAGGATTTACAGAGTTTCCGGGTAGAGCCGGCCCCTGTCCAGGGTAAAAAAAGCATGGGTCCCGGGCAAAAGTTCCTGCTTTGAATGGGTGACATGGATCATGCAGGCTTTTGTTTTTTCCGCCATGGCCCGGACCTGTTCCTTGACCCTGTCTTTCAGGGCAGGGTCAAGGCCGGTAAAGGGTTCGTCCAGGAGCAGCAGCCCGGGGGAGACGGAAAGAGCCCGGGCAATGGAGATCCGCTGGTTCATGCCCCCGGACAGTTCCCGGGGGTAGTGGGCTTCAAACCCGGCCAGGTCCAGATCCCTGAGACACCTTAAAGCGGTTTCTTTGGCAGTTTTGCCGGACATGCCGGCCGCCTCCAGGGCCAGGCTGATATTTTCCCGGGCCGTGTACCACCCAAGCAGCCGGGGTTCCTGGAACACATATCCCAAGGAGCTTGCCTGGACCCGGACCCTGCCTTTAACAGGCCGGATCAATCCTGCCGCCATTTTCAGCAAAGTGGATTTCCCGGCCCCGCTCGGGCCCTGGATGCCCACCACCTGTCCCGGGCCGATTTCAAGGCTCAGGTTTTCAAAAAGGATATGCCGGCCAAAGGCCATGGTCACATTCTCAAATGCCACTGCAGGTTTTGCTGTCATGCGCTCCTGCCTTTCATCCGCCGCTCCAGGGGCCGGAAAAGAAAGAATTCCACGGCAGCGGCCACACACATGCTGATCAGGGCCAGGGCATACAGTTCCGGGGTGTCCAGCCGGGTCCGGGCCAGGGACATGCAGTGGCCAATGCCTTTATCCGCGCCCATGACCTCGGCCAGGACCGAGACCCGGACAATATTGCCCCCGGCAATGACCAGGGCCGAAAAAAAGGGACCTGCCACTGCCATGGCATAGACCTTGACCAGCCGCATTTTAAGGCTGAACCGGTAGACCCGGGCCATTTCCAGAAGGTGGCGGTCCACCCGGCCCAGGGCATCGGCCAGGTTGACAAAGATAATGGGGGCACCCATGCTGGCGGCAATGGAGATGACCATCACATCCCCCATGCCGAACCAGAGCATAAACACAATGACGATCACCACCCCCGGCACCGTGGTCAGTATCCAGCGCACCGGCTCCACCAGGGCCCGGACCTTGGGCACCAGCCCGGCCACAAGCCCCAGGAAGCCACCGGCAAGGATACCGGCCCCCAGGGCCAGGCCCATGCGCCGGAGGCTCACCCATAAATGCCCGTCCCGGAACCCGGTGTCGGACAGGAGTCTTGCCCCTGCTTCCAGGGTCTCCCACGGCCCGGGCACCACCAGGCCGGAAAAGGCGCGGGAGGCCTGGTGCCAGGCCAGGAACAGTCCAAGAATGCCCAGGCCTGCGAATACCTGTGTCCCACGGAATCGGAACCGGCGGAACCGGAAAGCCAACGTGCCTTTCATGGATATGCCGTGAACAGTTCCGGCCCGGGCAGGACGTTCCCCACAGCCCCGGGATCCAGGTCATGGATTTTTTCAAGGCACAACCGGGCCGCATCAAACGCCTCCTGCCCCGTGAGCATCGGGGTGCCCGAAAGGACCATTCCGGGGCCTGCCAAAGCCGGTGCTGCTTTCTTGGCAATGGCCCGGGTGGCTTTGGGATGCGCCTTTATCCACGCCAGGGCAAGCCCGTATCCCCTGATGATGGCCGCAACCGGCCCGGGCTTGTCCACGGCATCACCGAACACGGCAAAGGCAGATACGCACAAAGGGCGGCCGCCAGACCGGTTTTCCCAAAGGGTTCGCAAATCCAGGTATTTGGCCAGTTCCGGTCCGGCCATGTCCCGGGAACGGACCACGGCCAGGGAGGCGGCAGGTTCGGCCAGCAACGCATGGCCTGCCCGGCCCATGAGCAGCAGATTCACCGCCTCCAGTGCCCCGCCGGTGTGCCGGGTTTCAAGGCCCGGCAACGGTTCCTGCATTACAATACGAAATAAAATTTCAGGCATTTCCCCGGGGCCGAAGGGAAACAGCAGGGTCCCCTGCAACGGGCCCCGGGAAACAGGCCGGGTACTGACGATCCACAAGGGCGAGGCAAACACCCCGGCCACGGTTGTTTTAACCCCTTTGTTAAAAAAAAGGGCGGCCGCAGAGGTGGTCACCACCGCTCCCTGGATTTTGCCTGCCGCAATCATGGCCCTTGCCTGGTCCGGGGAGTGCCAGGTTAAAAATTTTACGGATTCCCCGGAAAGCCCCTGGTCCGCCATCACGGCAAAGACCAGGCTTTCGGTCACGGGCGGCCCTGAAATGACAAAGGTCGGGGCATCCGGGGGGGCCGCGCCAAGGGCTGCCGGCAGTGACAGTATCAGCCATGCCGGCAGCCATAATACCCGGCCAATCCACAGCGCAACGGTTTGTTTCATACGGTTTTCCTGGCCGTGACCAGCTCCCAGTCATCCACGCCGAGATTGACGGTTCGGCTCTCCACCCGGGCAAAGCCGGCTTTTTTCAGATAACCTGCAATCTGCCCCTGTTCAAAGGAGACATCCTGCCCCTCCAGGGCCAGGGAGAGCCTGGACAGGACAATGCCGGCCGGCCGGGTCCGTTCCCGGGTCAACCCTTCGTGCAGGCAGGCCACCACGCCTTTATCGGTGAGCGCCTGTCCAAGGCGGGCGTAAAAACGCCGGGGATCACGCACATAATAAAGGTTGTGGCTGGCCCAGACAATATCGTATCCGCCGCCGAAATCCGTTTCATTGTAGTCCCCCGGGATAAAGGAGATCCGCTGTTCCAGCCCTTCTTTTCGAATCTCTTTTTCAGCCAGATGAATGATGGCGGCCTGGTCCATGAGCACCCCTTTAAGGCGTGGATGCCGGCGGACCATTTCTGCGCCCATAAGGCCCGGGCCGCCCCCAAGATCCAGAAGCTTTCGGGCGTCTTTAAACTCCGGCAGGGCCTGGACCAGGTCTGCGGCCCGGCGGGCCATGCCGGCCCGCTGGTAGGCAGCCAGATGAGCCACGGCCTTTTCCCATGTCACTTCAGAGGCCAGAACCTCACTTTTTTCAACCCCAGGCGGGCCGTTTCTGACGATATCGGTGATCCGGCCCAGGTTTTTGTGCTGCATGCCCTTGATCCGGGTGATAAAGGGTTTCATATATAAAGGACTTCCGGAATGAAGATAGCGCCGGGCAAAGCCGGTGTTCCGGTATGTTCCGTCCTGTTTTTCCAGGAACCCCATGGCAGCCATGCTGTCCAGGAAAAATCCCAGGCCTTTGGGATCTGTACGGATATCCAAGGCCCGGGCAACGGCCTGAACCGGCATGCCGTGTTCCAGGACATCGGCCACTTTCAAATCCAGGGCTGCTTCCAGAACCGCCATTTTAACCGGCCCCGCCAGGATATCGAACAAGGAATCCATGGGCACATCATTATCATTTTCTTTCATCATTACCATCTCCAGCAAAGGGTAACTCCCAGGGTCATGGGATCGCCGTCTTCCACCAGGGTATACCCGGCGGATTCCACCATTTTTTGGGCATATTCCTGGTCAAACAGGTTCTTGCACCAGACCGCAATATCCCAGCGGCCCCATCTGTAACCGGCCTTGAGGTTGACCAGGGCATACCCGTCATCCTCTAAGGTGTTGGCGGCATCAAAGTATTGCCGTCCCGCCCAGAACACATTGGCCGAACCGTACCAGCCGCTTTCATGGGTATAGGAAAATCCCGCGCTGGCGGTCAGGTCCGGTGCCCAGGGAAGGGTGGAGCCGCTGTAATCCCTGGCAGTGCCGTTAAGGGTCCCGGTCCAGTCATCAATTTCAGCCTGGGTGTATCCCAGGGCCCCAAAGATTTCCAGGCCCCGGGACGGCAATGCCCGCACTTCCAGTTCCACCCCCTGGGTATGGGCATTGGCTGCATTGGTAATTTTCCAGGTTCCTATGCTGCCGTCTGCAACCTCTTCCCTGATCTGCTTGTCAGTGATGTCTGTGTAGAACACTGACAAATCCGCCCTGAGGCGGTTGTCAAAAAATGCGGTTTTGATCCCGGCTTCATAGTTTCTGGTGTATTCGGGGTCATAGGCAAAATTTACCTGGTCTGTGGCGGAGTATAGATCATAACCGCCGGCCATCCAGCCCGTGGAAAAGGTCAGGTACCCCATGGTGGCCGGCGAGAACTTCCAGGACAGGGAGGCCATGGGCAGCAATTCGGTGTCTGTGATGTCCCGGGCATACAATGTGGTGCCCGTGCTTCGGGTATAGACCTGGGAACCGGATGCGGATGCATGGTCCAGGCGCAGGCCTGCCAAGGCGGTCAGTTTTTCGGTCAGGTCCTTTGAGATCCGGCCGAACAGGGCCAGGCGGTCCGTATCCGCTTCGGTGACCCGGGTGTTGGCTAAAGCGGCCCTGACATGGTCAAGTTCCCAGTTGTTGTCCAGGCGCTCTGTGGACGCATAGGCCCCCAAAAGCCAGGACGAAAAAAATCCGCCCGAAGACGAAGACAGGCGCAGCTCCTGGGTCCAGGACTCCCGGTCGATATCAATGTGAGACACGCCCAGGGCCGAGGCACTCCGGTCCGAATCCATGGTATGCTGCCGGTTAAAGTCCTGGTGGGAGGTCACAGAGACAAGATCCATACCGTGACATGCGTACTTGATGTTCAGGGACTGGCCAAGGCTGTTCTGGTCTGCCTCGGAGACCTGGTTGTTAAGCACCTTGTAAGTATCCGTAGCCGACGCACCGTCCAGGTACCTGAGATCGTCAAGCCCCTTTTCCCGGTCTGTGCCGTCCAGGGCCAGGGTCATGTCCAAATCTTCACCGGGCGTGTACCTCAGGCTGGCCCGTCCTGTAAAGCTGTCATTGTCAGACGCGGTATCAGAATCAAGGCGGGTGTTTTCCATATACCCGTCTGTCACGCTTTTTAACGCGGACACCGTATAAAACAGCGTATCTTTTTTGATGGCCCCGCCCACCATGGCCCCGGCGGTAAAGGCATCATAGGACCCTGCCTCCAGCAGCACCCGGGCCCGGGCCTCATTGCCCTGGGGCGCAGTCACCATATGGATCACGCCCGAGGAGCTGTTTTGCCCGTAAAGGGTGGACTGAGGGCCCCTGAGCACCTCAATGCGATCAATGTCAAAGAGGTATTGCGACTGCATGTAGCTTAAGGGAAAGGCCACATCATCAATGTAAAACCCCATGGGCGAATACAAAGAGGTGTCAATGGTGGAGATCCCCCGGCTGACAAAGGCATCGCCGGAGGTCGCTGTTTTAAAAAACAGGTTGGGCACAAGCCTTGTCATCTCTTCGGTGGTCCTGATGTTCTGTTCATCCAGGATCTGGGCATCCACCACCGATATGCCGGCGGGTGTGTCTTTGGCCAGGATTTCCTGTTTCTGGGCCGTTACCACGACACTGCCCAGGTCAACCACGGTTGGGGCCTGTTCGCCCCGCACGGTTTTTGCCGGCATCACCAGGCAGACTGCGGCCGCCATTGCCGCAGCCAGGCCAGCCAGCTTATTCTTCCCGGATATTCCCATCTTCTTCTCCTTTATATTTTCCGATTCAGCAGGTTATTCCTTCACGCCTTTTACGCCCAAACAGGCCGGGTAGATATAATTTGCCGAACAGATTTGAACATATTAGGAGCAATGGGGGGGCTTGAACGGATTGATCCAAAACGGGTTGCTGCGGCATCACTATGGGCCTCGCAGCTTTTGGATAGCCTTTCCAAAAGCGTTGCATCCTAAAATGCCTTAAGCAAGATAATCTATCCATCTTGCTTGTCTTTTTGTCCCCCCCCCCTCTTCCTCTCCCTTTAAAAAAAATTGAAAAAAATCTTAGAAAGTGCTTTTATGGTTAGGCTTTTATAACTATAAACAAAAAAATGAATTCATTTAGGCGAGATAATGAGTGCTGAGGTGAGCATAAAAAACCCGGAAGGCAGATTTATCCGGTTTCCGGGAGAACAGGAGGTTCCCGGCCCGGGCCGGGAGAGCGTGCGGTCTGTACCGGCCGGACTGGGCCAGGGCCAATTCCTGAACCTGGACTGCCGGTCGGGCATGGATATCTGCATGAGCTGCTGCCGGTTTACCAGGGATTACCTGGCCAGGATCGCCTGGCCCGCACCCAGGCTCACCTTTGTGTTCTGTCTGTCCGGAACCACCCGGACCCTGAACGCCTGCCGTCCTTCCCCTTTTGGAATAACAGCCGGGCAGGCCCATCTCCACTATTTTGAAGACCCGCTCCTGGAGCGACGGACTGCCCGGGAAATGGAAATCCGGGCCGTGGTGATCCGGTTCCCTTCTGAAAAAATTTCCAGCCTTTTGGGCCCGCCCCATGAACCCGGTCCCCAAAAGGCCCTTGCAAAGGCCATTGCCCAGGGCCATCTTTTTTATTCCCAGACCATGAATTTCACCGTACAATCCGTGCTTCACCAGATGTATGCCTGCCCCCACCAGGGACTGGTCAGGCAGATCTTCCTGGAGAGCAAGGCCATGGAGCTTGTGGCCTATACCCTGGAACAGGCCTTTGACACTGCCCTGCCGGGCCCGCCGATCCGGACTGATGAACGGGACCGGATTGGTGCGGCCCGGGATATCCTGGTCTCCCGGCTGAAATTCCCGCCGTCCCTCACTGATCTGGCCCGGCAGGCGGGTATGAGCCACACCCGCCTGACCCGGGGATTTAAAAAGGTGTTTGGATGCACCGTGTTTGAGTATCTTAGAAAGGAGCGCCTGGCCTATGCCAGAATGCTGCTTTCGGAAAACAGGTTGAGTATCACCGATGCCGCCTTTGAAGCCGGGTTCTGCAGCTCCAGCCACTTTGCCCAGGCCTTTCGCAAACAATTCGGGATCTCTCCTTCGGAGTTCACGTCCCGGAAATAAGGGCCTTGGACAAAATGACCATGGCAGACAATACACGTATAAGCAAAATTGAAAACAAAACAGCACCTGAAATTGCGCCATCTCTTAGAGCTTGTTTGGTAATTAGGGAATCGAAGCGAAATCTCATGAAAATGAGAACCAATTTTTTCAAATTTTCTGTTAATAGCCGGACTATTGACATAAAATTTGGGAGAATTGGGGCCATTTTCATGAGATTGCAGCCGATTCATCAATTACCAAACAAGCTCTTAGG
>NZ_JBFXHE010000045.1:0-18743 GCF_050177295.1 Desulfobacter sp. | reverse complement strand
CTGTTCTGTTCAAAGAAGAAATCAAAAGGTTGTTGAAAGGGCGCCATCCACGTTTCTTTCAGACGAAAAACGGGAAGAATTGTGCAATGCAGGCCTGGCAATTGCGAAGACGGTTGGATATGAAAGTGCCGGAACCGTTGAGTTCCTTATGGATATGGATAGTGAAAAGTTCTACTTCATGGAAGTCAACCCAAGAATACAGGTCGAACATACGGTAACAGAGGAAGTAACCGGGGTTGACATTGTCAAGGCACAATTAAGAATTGCACAGGGAATGGAGATTGGGTCTGCCGAAAGCAGTATCCCCAGCCAGGAGAATATCAGACTAAACGGCTATGCAATTCAATGCCGTATTACCACAGAAGATCCTGAAAACAACTTTATTCCAGATTACGGAAGAATTACAGCCTATCGGACAGCAGCGGGCTTTGGTATTCGTCTGGATGGCGGAACCGCTTACTCTGGGGCAATCGTTACCCGCTACTATGATTCCCTTTTGTCAAAAGTAACTGCGTGGGGAGCAACTGCCGAGGAAGCACGTTTGAGAATGAATCGTGCCTTAACGGAATTCAGGATTTTGGGCGTTGCCACAAACCTTCAGTTTCTGCAAGGCCTGGTTTGTCATCCAACCTTCATAAATGCCGAATATACCACTAAGTTTATTGATGAAACCAAAGATCTCTTTACGTTTACCAAAAGACGTGACCGGGCAAGCAGACTTCTTTCATTCCTTGGCGAAGTCATTGTTAACGGGAATGAGGACGTCAAAGGCAGACCCGTTCCCGCATCATACGTGCATCAGCCTAATGTACCAAAATATTCTGCAAAGCAGGTGCAACCCGGACTTAAACAATTGCTGGACAATGAAGGACCCCAGGCCGTTGCAAATTGGATGAAAGAGCAGAAAAAACTGCTTATCACCGATAAGAGCATGCGTGATGCCCATCAGTCTCTTCTTGCCACCAGGGTTAGAAGTTTTGATCTTGTGAACATTGCACCGGCGTATGCCGCTCTTTTACCTGACCTGTTTTCTGTGGAATGCTGGGGCGGCGCAACCTTTGATGTTGCCATGCGATTTTTGAAAGAGTGTCCCTGGGAACGGCTTCAAGGATTGCGTACGGCCATGCCGAACCTTTTGACACAGATGCTGTTGAGGGCTTCCAATGGTGTGGGGTATACTAATTATCCGGATAACGCTATTAAATATTTTGTCAAACAGGCTGCTGAAAACGGAATGGACCTTTTCCGTGTTTTTGATTCCCTGAACTGGGTCGAAAATATGCGATTGGCCATGGATGCGGTTTTAGAAAACAATAAAATTTGTGAAGCCTCCATATGTTATACAGGTGATATTCTCGACCCCAACCGAACCAAATATAGCCTGAAATACTATGTTGATATGGCAAAAGAGCTGGAAAAAGCCGGCGCTCATATTCTGGCTATTAAGGATATGGCCGGATTGTTAAAACCGGCTGCTGCAAAAGTGCTGGTTGAAGCCCTGAAGAATGAAATTGGGCTGCCGATTCACCTTCACAGCCATGATACCAGCGGCATTGCCTCGGCAACACTGCTGGCGGCGGCAGACGCAGGCGTTGATGCCATTGATGCTGCAATGGACTCCATGAGCGGATTGACCTCACATCCCAATTTAGGTTCCATTGTCGCCGCACTTAAGAATACGCCGCGTGATACCGGCCTGGATTCAAATTCCCTGGCAATTATTTCCAACTACTGGGAAAAAGTAAGACAGATGTATGTTGGATTTGAAAGTGAATTTCACAGCGGAACCTCTGAGGTTTATCTGCATGAAATGCCGGGCGGACAATATACCAATCTGAGGCAACAGGCCAGAGCACTGGGAATTGAAGAAAGATGGCCTGAAGTGGCAAAGGTTTATAAAGATGTAAACGAAATGTTTGGTGATGTTGTAAAAGTGACGCCAAGTTCCAAAGTGGTTGGAGACATGGCTTTGTCCATGATTACCAGTGGCCTGACTAAAGAAGATATTTTGGATCCGGAAAAAGAAATTTCTTTTCCCGAATCCGTTGTTTCCTTTTTTAAAGGCATGATGGGGCAGCCTCCCGGAGGATTTCCCGCGCAATTGCAGAAAAAGATATTGAAAGGTGAAAAACCCATTACGGTTCGTCCCGGACAACTACTGCCTCCTGTTGACATGGAGGTCGCGCGTGCGGAAGCGGAAAAGCTGGCACAAAGAAAAATTTCCGACTGCGAACTTGCGTCCTATTTAATGTATCCGGATGTATTCATTGATTACACGAAACATCGCAGGACCTATGGAAATGTGAGTGTTCTTCCAACCCTCAATTTTTTCTATGGAATGGCACGGGAAAAGGAGCTGGCGGTTGATATCTCGTCAGGAAAGACGCTTATTATTCGGTTCATGGCAAAGGGAAAGGCTGATGACGAAGGAAAGAGAGAGGTCTTTTTTGAACTGAATGGCCAATCCAGGATTGTTAAAGTGCCTGATCGCTCTAAAGTTCCGGAAAGAGCACCACGGGAAAAAGCCAACCCCGCTGTGCTTGGTGAAGTTGGATCGCCAATGCCGGGTCTGATCTCTGCTGTTTGCGTTTCTGAGAACCAGGAAGTTGAACGCGGAGATGTTTTGGTTACGATCGAAGCCATGAAAATGCAGACCAATGTGGTTTCTGATGTCCCTGGTATTGTTGAACGAATCGTCGCACCCGTGGGAACACAAGTTGATGCAAAAGATCTGTTGGTTGTTATTAAGCAGGTAGACGATTAATCCAAATTTTTCGACTTTGCGTAAAGAAAGCCGATCTCACCCATTGGGTGGATCGGCTTTTTTTTCTAATGGCGTTTGCTTTAGGAACCCGGCATTCAGATTGGCAAAATTTAATAAATAGCAAGGGAAGCCGGTATCTGCTGCCTCGTATTCTTTGCATGACATTTGAGAAATTCATCCCGGGGTAAATTCAGAATTGCTGTTGTCGTAATTTTCGTGTTGAGCTGACGTCATAATTTTGGTAATTTTAACCAATTACATGAAACTCATGTCTGCCCAACTCTGGGGCGATATATACTTGACATTTACGATTACTTTTCTAAATCCGGAGGGGAAATGAAAAAAATTTTGGATTTGCCGATTTTTATCAAATTTGTGACTGTGGGTATTGGTACAACAATTCTTCTGGTCGGTGTCCTCCTCTTTTTTTATGTTCGCTCTGACAAAGTTCAGACTGTTGATGCGTATGCAGAAAAAGCAAGGTCCATTTGCCTGGTCTGTGAATCTGTGCGCCAGGAAATGGAGGAGAAGTGGAGCCTGGGTCTTTTTCCTTTGGAAACGATTACATCCTACGCCCGTTCAGGCCAGACAGATAAACTTCTGGCAACGGTGCCGGTGATTTCGGCCTGGAAAGCGGCCATGCGCAAGGCAGAGCAGGGCGGCTATACCTTCCGGGTCCCTAAGTTCAGTCCCCGAAATTCCCAAAACGCCCCTGATTTTGGTCAATCTTATAAAATTGAAGGCCCAGCCCTTGAAAAGATTAAAAAGGAGGATTTGAATGAATATTATGTGGTGGATGCACATACCAATTCAGTTCGGTATTTTTTGCCCATACGCCTGTCTGAGACCTGTCTGATCTGCCACGGGGATCCAGGGCAGTCCAAAACATTGTGGGGACGGGACGATGGAAAAGATCCCACCGGCGGCCCCTTTGAAAACTGGAACGCAGGGGAAATCCATGGCGCCTTTGAAGTCATTCAGTCCCTGGATGAGGCAGATGCAGAACGTCGGCATAGAGTTTTTAAAGCAATTGCGCTTATCGCTGCCGGCACGCTTCTGGCTGCTGCGGTGTTCTTCCTGGTGGCCCGTTCCATCACTGTCCGGTTAAAACATGGGGTGGATTTTGCCAATATCATGGCCAAGGGGGACTTGAGTCATGACATTGATATTGAATGCGGGGATGAGACAGGGACCCTGGCCAGGGCTCTGAATACCATGATTGGCAACCTGCGGCGGATGATGGCGGACATTCGTCAAGGGGTGGAGACGCTGGCCGGTTCATCGGACCAGTTGACTGAAGCGTCCCATACCATGTCCATCGAGTCATCTGACGCCTCTGAACTGGCCGTATCCGTGGCCTCAGCCGCCGAACAGATGAGTGCCGGCATGGCCAGTGTCAGGGCATCCATCGAGAATACCGCCGGCAACGTCAATTCCGTCTCAGCCGCAGCTGAAGAGATGACGGCAACCATCAATGAAATAGTGAAAAATACGGAACAGTCCAGGCAAGTCACGGAGACCGCTGTCTCCCAGGCCGGACAGGTGTCGGAAAAAGTGGCCCAACTGGGATCGGCTGCCCTGGAGATCGGAAAAGTAACCGAAACCATAACCGATATCTCGGAGCAGACCAATCTTCTGGCCTTAAATGCCACCATTGAAGCGGCCCGGGCCGGGGACGCGGGCAAGGGGTTTGCCGTGGTGGCCAATGAAATAAAAGTACTGGCCAATCAGACAGCAGAGGCCACCACTGAAATCCGGAGGAAGATTGAGCGGATGCAGGGCTCCACCCAGGAGACCACAGAAGGGATTGAACAGATTATCCGTGTAATTAATGCGGTTAACCAGAGCGTAACCGCCATTGTGGAAGCGGTGGAACAGCAATCCCTGGCCACGGCAGAGATTGCCCGGAATGTCTCCCAGGCCTCCCTTGGTATTTCCGACGTGACTGAAAATGTCGGACAGTGTGCCAAGGCTGCGGATGAAGTGGCTGAGAATATATCCAGCGTCAGCCATGCGTCAGGTGAAATTTCAAACCGCAGCATTCATGTTAAGACAACGGCCGGGGAGTTGTCAGGATTGGCGGCTAAACTTAATGAATTAATGGCTGGATTTAAATTGTCCTAGGCGTTTCAAAAAAAAGGGGGGAGGAGGTATGAAACTTAATTTCAAGCATAAAATTATTCTGCCTGTATTTCTTCTGCTTATCGCCGGTCTGGGTGGTTTGGCGCTTATCTCCAGTTCGAAAGCCAAAAACGCGATTAAAAATAATATCATAAGCCAGCTTGTCAAAACCAGCCAATCCACTGTCGTCACAATGGATGCATGGGTGGAGGACCGGACCAAGGATATTGAGACATGGCGGACTATGGAAATTTGCCGGGATGCATTAAAAAAGGGAACACAAGGAGAGACAGCCCGGGAAAACATGAATCAAATGTTTGCAGAATGGCGCCAAAGATATGGGTTCTACGAAGCAATCAATATTGCTGATTCAACCGGTGAAATTATCTCGGGGTCTCCCACTTCAATCATAGGAAAAATCAATATTGGGGAAAGAGATTATTTTAAAGCAGCCATAACAGGCCAAGCCAAAATTTCAGACATATTGCAGAGCAAGGCCTCGGGGAATCCGATTTTTGTTATTTCAAGCCCCATAAAAAGCGGGGGTGCTGTTCATGGAATTTTGTTTGCAGTGGTGGATCTGCAGGCATTTTCAGCGAAATTTACCGATCCTGTTAAAATTGGAGAAAAAGGCTATGCATATCTGATAAACAACAGCGGGATGGTTGTTGCACATCCGGATAAAAGCAAGGTCAACAGGTTGAATTTGACCCAAACAGAACACGGGCGGCAAATCATAACCCAGGATAATGGATGCCTGGCGGCAACCGTGGATGAAAGAGCGGTTCATAATGCCTTTTCCCATTCAAGTAAAATCAATATCATTGCAGTTGTCCAGTCTGATGATGAGGAAGTGTTCGCACCCATCACCTCCCTTACCCGTTTTAATTTTATCATATCTGTTTTTATCACTCTCTTTGCCATAGTCGTTGTATGGATAATGTCCTCAAGAATTGTCCGGCCGATCAATGCAACCGTAGCAGCGCTTAAGGACATCTCTGAGGGCGACGGAGACTTAACCCAGCGGATTGCCATCCAAAGCCGGGATGAAATAGGGGAGCTGGCAAAGTGGGTAAATACCTTTATCGCCAGGTTGAATAAAATTATCGTGCATATCGGCATTGATTCGGAGATGGTCTCTGCATCTGCCGAAGAACTGCTTTCAGTGGCAGAACTCATGCTGGAAGATTCCGAAAGCCTTACGGGCAAGTCTGAAACTGTGGCTTCTGCGGCCGGAGAAATGAGTCAGAGCATGAATTCCGTGGCGGCTGCCAGTGAACAGGCTGCCGGCAATCTGGCATCTGTGACGGACTCTGCAGGACAGATGAAACAAAACTTAAATCAAGTGGCTGAAAACTGTGAAAAAGCCAGACAAATAACCCGAACCGCCTCAGAAACAGTGAATGCGGCAACCAGTAAAGTTGCCAGATTAGGCTCCTCTGCTAGGGATATCACAAGGGTCACGGAAGTTATCACTGATATTGCCGAACAGACAAACCTTTTAGCCCTGAATGCCACGATTGAAGCGGCAAGAGCCGGAGAAGCAGGAAAAGGCTTTGCCGTGGTGGCAGGAGAAATAAAAGGTCTGGCCGCCCAAACAGCTGACGCAACCATGGATATAAAACAAAGGATTGAGGAGATTCAGAACTCTTCAAAGGCCACTGTTCAGGAAGTTGAACAGATCACCCTGGTTATTTCAGAAGTCTCAAGAATTGTTTCGGAAATTGCCGAGGCCATAGAAGAACAGTCCGGGTATGCATCTCAAGTGGCTGAAAACATTGAACAGGCATCGTCCGGAATCCGGGAGGTCAATGAAAATGTCGTAAAAAGTTCCATGGTATCAACGGAAATTTCCGGTGATATTGCAGAAGTCAACGAAGTGTCCGAAGAGATGACCCAGCGCAGCGTCCGAATGAAGCAAAGCGCCCAGGAACTTTCCAGCCTTTCGGGAAAATTGAGAAAAATGATCGGTGTTTTTAAAGTATCGGTTGAAGAGGCTGGTGTGGATAAAGGACCGGATATAATACCTGAGGCCATTAATGATCTCATGCCTTGGGGAAGACGTCTGGCCCTTGGCATTCCTGAGGTTGACAAACAGCACAGGGAGCTGGTTTCCATGGTGAATGAACTTCACCGGGCCATGAGGATGAAAATGGGCACCCAGGAGGCGGGATCCATCTTGACGCGTTTGGCCGATTATACGGTGTATCATTTCGAGTATGAAGAAAAGCTGTTTGATACCCATGGATATCCGGAGACCCTGAATCATAAAAAAATACATAAAGACCTTGTGGCCAAGGTTCTGGCGTTTACCAAGGAGTTTGAGCAAGGACGGGCCGCGCTTTCCATGGATTTGATGAAATTTCTTACAGACTGGCTGAAAAATCACATCATGAAAACAGATAAGGCGTATGCCCCATTTCTAAAAGACAATCTGGGGCTGTGAAAGAGAAAGGGCACGTAAAATTCAGCTGAAGCCATCCCGGTCAGAGACGTTCCCAAGACGGTCCATGATATTTTTGCATGCGTCCTGTAACTGCAAAATCAAAGGGGGGGTATCTTTTATGTTTCCGTCCGCGCCCATCCGTTCGAGCCGGAACGCGGTTTCTGCCGCAGATTTGGCGGCCAGATACTTAAACATGCCCTTTAACTGGTGGGCGCTTTTTTGCAGCCCAGGACCATCGTCAGCTGAGATACTGGCCATAATCCGGGTCAGAACAGGGCCATGGTTTTTTTTAAATGTCCGGAGACATTTATCCAGCAGGGATTTATTTGCGTTCATAATCTCCCTGAGTTCGGCCATGTCCACAACCTCGTTGTCTCTTTGAACCGATGCGTCCTCCCGGTAAGCGTTGTTTTTACAGCAGCCTTCCGGCAGAATTCGCTTAATCACATCTGCCAAGGCCCTGGATGTCAGGGGCTTTGTGATGTAATCATCCATCCCGCTGGCCAAAAAGTACGCCCGGTCTTGCTTCATTGCGTGGGCCGTCAGGGCGATGATGGGTACCGGCACAAGGTTGTGTTTCTTTTCATACGCCCGAATTTTTACAGTGGCATCCAGGCCGCTCATCACCGGCATTTGGCCATCCATAAGTATCAGATCAAATTGACCGGCTTTGAATAGATCCAAGGCTTCCTGACCGTTTTCAGCCACCAGGATATCTGTCAGATTCATTCTTTTCAGAAGGTTTTCAGCTACAATACGGTTCATTTCATCGTCTTCGGCAAGGAGCAGGCGGCACGGGCAGGTTACCCAGACAGCATCAGAATGCGCCTGCGTTGAGAGTTCATCCTGGGTTTCAATACCAATTAAGGGATCAGCCGATGACATGCAGGCGATAAAATCTGCATACTTTACGGGTTTATTCAGGTTCATGATACGGGGGGCAAACTTGCTGTGTTGCGGTTTTTGACGTCCAAGGAAAGCCAGACGCACAAAGATCGTGTCTGAAATGTCGCAAGTCTGCGCTACGGCCTCGACCAGATCCGTTGACGGGATTCCAGGAAGGTCCTGGTCAAAAAAAACATGGCTGAATGGCGTGCCGGACTGCCGGGCTGAAAAGATTCTGCTGCAGGCCCCGGTGATATCGCACGCTTCCTGGAAAGCGCATCCCAACGGTTTGATATATTCGATCAGTGCCTGCCTGGCAGCCGGGTTGGCATCGGCGATCAATACCAGAATATCCCGTCCCAGAGCCGTATCGGGCACAGGTTCGGCGTCAGGCTGCTGTTTAAATCCCAGTTTGCACCAGAAGGTGGACCCCTTATTCTCCTGTGAGAAGACCCCGATCTGGCCGCCCATCAGTTCGGTCAGCTGCTTGGAAATGGCCAGTCCGAGTCCGGTGCCCCCGTATTGCCGGGTCATGCTTGAATCCATCTGGGAAAAAGAGCGGAATAATCCGCGTATCCGGTCCCTGGGGATACCGATGCCCGTGTCAGTCACTGAAAATTTCAGTTCCACGTCGGACAGGGATTTTGATTCCAGGCTGACCTGAATCACAACGCCGCCCTGCCGGGTAAATTTAACGGCATTTCCGCAGAAATTCATTATAATCTGGCGCAGCCGCACCGGATCGCCCTTTAACATCACCGGCACATCTGCCCCAAGAATTGTGGCAAAAAAGAGGCCTTTTTTAAATACAGAGATGGAAATAATATCTGAAAGCTCTTCCATTACCTGTCTTAGATTGAAATCAATCTCCTCAATATCCAGTTTTCCTGCTTCGATTTTTGAATAATCCAGGATATCGTTAATGATGTTGAGAAGCGCTTCGGACGAAGTTTTCATAAGCATGGCAAAGTGGCGCTGTTCTTGGGTAAGGGGCGTCCCAAGAAGAATTTCAACCATGCCGATCACCCCGTTCATGGGGGTTCGTATTTCATGACTCATATTTGCCAGGAATTGGTCCTTGGCAATATTCGCCGCTTCTGCCCGTTCCTTGGCCCGGGCCAGCGCTTTGTTGGAATGCTCCAGTTCAGATGTCCGGTTCCGGATTTCGGAGTGAAGCAGTCTGGAGTACTCGGCGCTCTGGGTCTGGTTCCGGGTCAGAATATCCTGGTATTTTTTTCCTAGGACCTTGATTTTTCGGTCTCGCTGCTCTTTGTGGGCCGCGAGCAATGCCTTTTCTTCTGCCAGGAGGCGTTCTTTTTTGTGAAGTTCCATGCACAGGTTGATAATATCCCGGGTCATGGCAACCGCAGTGACCGGATCAGCGTCCTGGGGGATTTTACATACAATAACGGAATTCATTTTTTTCAGGGACAGCGACAGCAAAGGCCCGTTGGGTCCGGTTAAGATCTGTCCGCTGTCCGCTGTCTGCCGCAACTGATTCGCAAGGCCGTTATCCATAAGACGGCCTGTTAACGCGCCCAGGGATCCGCCTTTGTTCAGCAAAATCGTAAACCTGTCAGCCGGAAGATATTTGTTCAGCAGAGCAAAAAAGCCGGCGTTAACCTCGTCGTCTGATTCTTGAAGGATATCATCAAACAAGTTCATCTGCAGTGTCATCCTCAAAGGAATAAATCTCCCTGATCATCTCAATTTCATGGGGCAGATCATCAACTATGGCACGATAGCCCATAATATTTTCCTTGATATGGGAAAGCAGTGGCGGGGAGTGTATCCTTGTGTGTGTTTCCGGGTATGCTGCATACCCGGATCTGAAGGCCAGATATTCCGCGATTTGCAGGATACCGGCATGGCTGTCCGGTTCCACCGCTTCCAGGGCATCGTGATGATATTTCATCCCCTGGCAGAGATCTGGTTTCAGCCCCCATTGCCGGGCCAGCAGATAACCGATGAGGGTATGATCCGTTCCCATGACTTTCCGTTCGTGATCAGTCAGATCCTGGCTTGCCGGATCAAATGTGAGACAGAACGCTTTGAACTTTTTCGGGGCCACCTGATCCTCAACGATCAGGCCGATATCGTGAAGAATACCGCATAAGAAGTCATCTTCTCCTTTCCGGGCAAAAATGCGTTCTGCAACCATCTGGCAGCAGATGCTTGTCACGGCACAATGGACCCACAGTTTTTTTCTGGAAAACTCCATGGTGCTTGAGTCCTTACAAAAAAGATTTTTCACTGCGTCAAGAAAAATCATGTTCCTCAGGTTGTCCATCCCGATGTAGGCCACCGCTTCAGATATGTTATTGATTTTTGTTCTTAGGGAAAAGTAGGCAGAGTTGATCAGCTTTAAAATTCGTAATACCAGGGTGGGGTCAACCCGGATGACCGTTTCAAAATCCTTAAGAGAGGCGGTATCTTCGTTAATCATTTTGACCAGGCGGGCGGCAACGGGCGGAACCGTTTTCAGGCCTGTAAATTTATCCAGGTATAGTTTTGCTGTATTGTGATAAGAGGATGATTCCACTTGATATTCCTGATCAATGACCCTGAAAAACAATACTGGTGCCGGCAATTTTGTCCGGGGTCTTTTATTTAACGGGGCAAATTCCCAGTTCGGCCATCTTCTTATCCACAGCGTCCTGCTTCAGCGGTTTTATGAAATAGGCCCTGCACCCCGATTTGATGCACCCGATGACGATGTCTCGTTCACTATGGGCGGTAACCATAATGACAATGGATTTTTGACCTCCCAGCCCGGCATCAATCTTTTTGATTTTTTTTAAGACCTCCATCCCGCTGATATCTTTAAGAGAGATGTCCAGCAAAACCAAATTAAAGGGTTTTCCTTTTTCAATGCCTTTTTGATAGATTTTCAGTGCATCGGCACCGGAAGAGACCGAAATAGACGAACCGTACTTACTGAAAATGTCCTCCATTAAGGTTCTTCCAATTTCTTCATCATCAACAATGAGAATTCTATTCATAGGTACTCATCACCCCATAGAGAGTTTAAATTTATATTTTTAGAAATGAATAATGATAGGCTGATTTCCAGGTGTATGGCAAGATGATTTTTCAGCCGGGATTGATACTGACAAGCTCTTGTCCTCTGTGAAAGAGATATGCATCTTCACAAGTGACCCGGTTAAAAGGGAAGGTACGGCAGCACCGGAACAGTGCGCCGTACCGAAAAGAAAGTAAGGAAGGATCAGCTCAGCTGCCGGGCGCTCAATTGGTGGTGAAGATCTGGATTGACCTTTGTCTTTGGGCAGGCCCGTGTCATCCAGCGGGAGTGGTGAGGGGTGATCAGGGCATAGGGTTTGATCCAGGTCAGGGCGATGAAAAAGAAAAAGCCATAGACAAATGCCAGCATTGAGGAGATCCTGCCAAATTTCAGTGCGTAGATTGTGGCGGCCAGGCTGGAACCCAGCACAATGCCGATAATGGCCTTGGTCCCGAATATAGCCGGGTGCCACAGAAGCAGTCCCCAGGAAATCAAGAAAAAAATCTGGGCCACGGTAAGTTTGATCACGTCGGAAACCAGGTTGATCCGCGCCCCAAGCATTGATGCCCGGCGAAACCGCGTAAATATAAAAGTTGTCATGGCAATGGTCTCACGCACATTGCTCCTGGCCCATCTCAAATACATTTTGCAAAGCTGGGAATAGCCCACCGGTGCCTCGGTAAAGACCTTGGCGTTCTGCTGAAACACCACATAATATCCCTGGCGGAGAATCATGTTTGTCAATGCGCGGTCCTCGCCAATATTGGCAGGCCGGCCAAGGAAAGTCTGGTTCAGCCATTTGTCAAGTACACCGATGACAGCGGATTTGCGGTATGCAGACAGGGCTCCGGGTGTGCAGGTCACTGTACGGACCATGCTCTGGCTGGCACGTATGAAATCAAAGCTGAATACAAAAACAATGTCCAGCATCCTGGGGATAATACCCTGGGTCTGGTTGAGCACGCGGACATTGCCTGCAACAGCGCCGATGCCGGAATTTACTGCCAAAGGTGTCACCAGGTTTCTAATGGTGTCAGGCTCCACCATGGAGTCACTGTCCACGGTCACCAGTACTTTTCCGGTGCTTCTCTTAAACCCGTCATAAAGGGCCTGGCGCTTGCCTTGGTTCCGGGGCTGGCGTATGGTCAGGACAGGTACTGCAAGTGTTCTTTTGGCCTGTTTAATCCATTGCCAGGTGTCATCCACACTGCCGTCATCCACGGCAATCAGTTGAATTTTTTCCCTGGGATAGTTGCTGTCAGCAAGGCTTTTAAGGGTGTCAAATACTTGGCGGCCTTCATTGTAAGCCGGTACTACGACCGTACATGTCGGCAGTTGATCATCGGACACCCCCGGAATGGGCCTGTATATCAGTACCAGGATGATTCTCCATACCAGCTCTGCCAGGGCCAGGCAGGAGAAAGCGGCAAATGAGAAAATCAACGCATCCCCCCACCAGGCCATTCCTTTAATAAATTGGGTGGCTGATGAACCGCCGGTACCATAACGATAAGCTGCTGCCACAACGGCCAGAATACAGGCCAGGGCTATAAATCTTTTTTTATTTCCGATGATCTCTCTGGTTGTTACCATAATTTACATCTCCTTATTCTTTAAGAATCCGTCGTAAGTATTGCAAAGGGTATGCCATGATCTAATCAACTGAATTGCAATGAAATTTATTAAGATATGAAAGTTCAGGCAATAAAAAACGAGTTACAAAAATTTCATTTTTTGCCGGAAAAAGGTGCAAAAAACGTAACTTATCACGCCGGATTGTAACTGCCGGGGTTAAGGATGGGGATTAAATACCGGCCAGTGTAGCTGCAGGGATCCTTAGCCACATCCTCGGGCGGACCGGCGGCCACAATCCGGCCCCCGCCGCTGCCGCCCTCGGGACCAATGTCCATCATCCAGTCTGCGGTTTTAATCACATCCAGATTATGCTCAATGATCACCACGGTGTTGCCGGCATGGGTGAGGCGCTGGAGCACCTGCAGCAGCATGCGGATGTCCTGGAAGTGCAGTCCGGTGGTGGGTTCGTCCAGAATATAAAGGGTGTCGCCGGTGTCCTTTCTAGCAAGCTCCCGGGCCAGTTTGATCCGCTGGGCTTCGCCGCCGGACAGGGTGGTGGCGGCCTGGCCCAGTTTGATATAGGAGAGCCCCACATCCACCAGGGTATCCAGAATCCTGGTGATCCTGGGATGGGCGTCAAACAGGTCCCTGGCCTGTACTACGGAGAGATCCAGCACATCGGCAATGGAGTGGTCCTTATACTTAATCTCCAGTGTGGACTTGTTGAACCGCTTGCCGTGGCATACGTCACAGGGTACAAACACGTCGGCCAGAAAGTGCATCTCCACCTTGATGTATCCGTCCCCCTGGCACGCCTCGCACCGGCCGCCCTTAACATTAAAAGAGTACCGTCCTTTGTTATATCCCCTGGCCTGGGATTCGGGCAGCATGGCAAACAGGTCCCGGATGGGGTCAAACAGCTTGGTATATGTGGCGGGATTGCTGCGCGGGGTCCGGCCGATGGGTTTCTGGTCAATGTTGATGACCTTGTCGATGTGGGACAGCCCGGTGATCTTTTTATGTTTTCCCACACTCATCTGGGAACCGTGGAGTTTTACCGCCAGGGCCGGGTAGAGGATCTGATTGATCAGGGTGGATTTCCCGGCCCCGGACACACCGGTGACGGCCGTTAAAAGCCCCACGGGAATTTGGGCTGTGATGTCGGCCAGGTTGTTTTCACATGCCCCGTGGATAGTGAGCCATTTATTCCCCATGGCACCGGGTGTCCGGCGGACTTTTGGCACGGCAATAGTCTCACGTCCGCTTAAAAATTGACCGGTGGGGGAGACCGGGTTTTTCCGAATCTGTTCAGGTGTGCCCTGGGCCACGATCTCCCCGCCCAGATGGCCGGCACCCGGGCCCATGTCCACAATCCAGTCCGAGGCCTCCATGGTTTCCTGGTCATGCTCCACAATGAGCAGTGTGTTGCCGATGTCCCGCAGATGCTTCAGCGTGGACAGCAACTTGATGTTGTCTCTCTGGTGAAGGCCGATGGAGGGTTCGTCCAGGATATAAAGCACCCCTGTCAGTTCAGACCCCACCTGGGAGGCCAGGCGGATGCGCTGGGATTCCCCGCCGGACAGCGTGGGACCGGACCGGTCCAGAGAAAGATAATCCAGGCCCACGTTCACCAGGAAACCCAGACGATCCCGGATCTCCTTGAGCAGTTCAGCCGCAATGAGTTTTTTGCTGCCGGTCAGCTCTAGTGAAGAGATAAAATTATAGGCTTCTTTCACTGTCATCTCAGTGACATCTATAATGGATTTTTCATTGATTCTGACATGCAGAATCTCCTCCCTCAGCCGCCGTCCCTTACAGGACGGGCAGATGGCCGCGGTCATGAAATCGGTATAGTACTTTTTCTGATGCTCGGACTGGGTGTTCCTGTACCGGCGCATCAGGGTGTGGATCAGGCCTTCGTGGGTGCGGGAAAATTCGCCCTGGATCTTTGGCGAGTTCCAGCTCACGGTCATCTGTTTATCGCCGGAGCCGTAGAGCAGCAGATCCCGGTGTTTTTGGGGCAGCTTTTTCCAGGGCAGATCAAAATCAATTTCCCATTGTTCCTCCATGGCCAGAAGCTGGCCCTTGCCCCAGGAATTTTCATTGTTGAACCGCGGGTTCTTGATGAAATAATTTTTCCAGGGGATCACCGCACCCTCACGAATGGATAGACTGGGATCCGGCACCACCTTATCCGGATCAATGGCCAGCAAGGTTCCAATACCGTTGCAGTCCGGACACATGCCCAGAGGAGAGTTAAAGGAAAAAATCTGGGGGATGAGTTCGGGATAGGCGATTCCGCAACAGGAGCGGGCCTCGCTCATTTTCAAGTCTTCCCGGCTCAGCATGTGGACAATGAGCTGGCCTGCACCCAGTTTCAGGGCCGCTTCCACGGAGTCGGTGAGCCGTTTTTCAAACCCAGCGTCGGACTTTACCACCAGCCGGTCCACCACCACCTCAATGTGGTGTTTTTTGTTCCGGGCCAGGGTCTGGACATTTTCAAGATCCTGGACCACCCCGTCCACCCGGACCCTTGCATAGCCCTCGCGCTTGAGATCGTCAAGGCGCTCCCGGTGCTCGCCCTTGCGGTTTTCCACAATGGGCGCCAGAATCAGGATCTTGGAACCGTCAGGCAGATCCATAATCTGGGAGACCATGGCCTGGGCATGGCCCCGGCCCACCTTTTTTCCGCATTTACAGCAGTACTGGGTCCCCACCCGGGCAAAGAGCACCCGCAGGTAGTCGTAAATTTCGGTGATGGTGCCCACAGTGGATCTGGGATTTTTGGACGCAGATTTCTGTTCAATGGCAATGGTGGGAGAAAGCCCCCGGATGGTATCGTAGCGCGGTTTTTCCATCTGCCCGATGAACTGCCGGGCGTAGGAGGACAAGGACTCCACATACCGGCGCTGGCCTTCGGCAAAAATGGTATCAAAGGCCAGGCTGGACTTGCCCGACCCGGACACCCCTGTCACCACCACCAGCTTTTTCTTGGGGATCTCTACATCAATATTTTTAAGATTGTGTTCCTTGGCACCCCGGACAATGATCCGGTCCAGTTCCCTGGACCGGGAGTCATCTTCCAGGGGAGGCGAGGGTGTCAGATTATCAGCATCATAGTTATCAGCTGTCTGGGTTACAGCGGCAGCAGTATTTTTCTTCATGGGTCACCATGTTTGTTTTGGGTTACCCTGACAACGATAATCATCCGCAATGAAAAGTAAAGTCCGGGTAACAGGATCTTAATTAACGCCGGATTATCCAGACTATGGGAGGGGCTGAAAACGAAATTCATTGAGGAGCGGATTGTTATCTACGCTGATCGCCTTGTTGATATTATTACCGAAGATATTGTTCCCATACAGGACGAAAAAGAGGCAGAAGATCAATTTGAGCATATATTATCAACCATCGTTAAGTATGGGAAAAATGAGTGGACGTAAAAAGTATTGGGTTTCCAACCCGGAAATTGATGAGCAGTTTATAGACGTACTGCGTGATCATACTGCGGGAGACCCGATGAAGCCATGAGATAAAGCAGTTATTTACACCGATCGACGTCTGAACAACCATGCGGCCAGAGGCAGGGTAACGCACGCCATGATCAGTAACGGCCAGATCTGGGACCAGACCGCAGCAAGATCCGCGCCTTCAAGAAAGATCCGGCGAAGGGCTGTGATAATGTGGCGCACCGGATTGAACATGTTTGCCTGCTGGAGCCACATGGGCATGTTTTCCACGGGTGTGGCAAGCCCTGACAGCGTGACCACAGGCATCAGGAATAAAAACGCGCCTAAAAGCCCCTGCTGCATGGTGGTGGACAAAGACGACACCAGCAGTCCGATGCCCACAATGGTGATGATAAAGCACAAAAGGGAAACCATAAGGGCGCTGATTGTTCCCCGGAAGGGGATGTGAAACCAGAGCACTGCGCCGCCGGCAAAGATCAGGGCGTCCAGCATACCAAAGACAATGCCGGGCATGGATTTGCCCGCCAGGATTTCCACCGGACTGAACGGGGCCACCAGGAGCTGGTCAAAGGTGCCGAACTCCCGCTCCCTGGCAACGGAGAGGCTGGTGAGAATCATCACCACCACTGTGCTGATCACCCCGCCAAGCGCTGAGACCATGAACCACCGGCTGCTCAGGTTTTCGTTGAACCAGGCCCGTTCCACCAGGGCCAGGCCAGGCCTGCTGCCCTGGGCCAGGCCTTGTTCCAAAAGGGTTTTGTTAAAATTTTCCACAATGGTGCCAAGATATCCAATGGCAATCATGGCCACATTGGGGCTTCTGCCGTCGGCAATGACCTGGATCTCCACAGACCGGCCGGATCGCAGGCGCTCTTCAAACCGGGGACCGATATGGATCACCAGACGGGCTTTTTCATTGTCAATGGTCTGTTTCACCTGTCCGGCATCTTCAAGATATCCTGTGAGCAGGAACCGCCCTGTACCTTCAACATCGGCCAGAAAAGACCTGGACAGCACGGACCGGCTTTCGTCAAACACGGCATACCGGACATTTTCCAGGTCAAAGGTGGCAGCATAGCTGAAGATAAAGAACTGGATAATGGGCGGCCCAATCACCACAAACCGGCTTTTGGGGTCCTTCATGATGGTGAGGAACTCCTTTAATATCAGGGCAGACAGGCGTCTCAGGGTCTGCATGGCTACTCCAGTCGCTTTGACATTTTGCGATATGCCAGGCCCAGGAACAAAAACGCCATGAATGTCAGCACCAGGGCATTGGGCAGCAGTACGGGCCAGACATCTCCCGCAGCAAACAGGGTATGGCCGATGGTGACAAAATACCGGGCCGGGAAAATATAGCTGATGACCTGAATGAATTTCGGTGTGGATTCAAGATCAAATATCAGGCCGGAGAGAAAAAATGCCGGTAAAAAACCTGACACAATGGAGATTTGGGCTGCCACAAACTGGATTCGGATGGCTGCGGAAAGAAAAAGCCCGAACCCAAGGCAGGTGAGCAGGAACAGGGAACTTAAGCCGACGAGCGCGCCCACGGAACCCCGGAAAGGCACCCCGAAAAGGGTTGTGCCCACCACCACGGACAGCCCCATGCCGAACATGCCCAGAAAATAATAGGGCAGGGTTTTGCCCAGCAGAATATCGGCCTTGCGCAGGGGCGTCACCAGCATGGCTTCCATGGTGCCGCGCTCCCACTCCCGGGCAATGACCAGGGCCGTGAGAAGGATGCCGATGAGCGTCATGATCAGGGTAATCAGGCCCGGAATCAGAAAGTAACGGCTGATGGCGGCCTCGTTGAACCAGATGCGCTGGGATATGGACACCAGGGGCGCCATGGCGGTCTGCCCCCGGGCCACCCGCATGGATGTCCATTTGGCGCCAATATTTTTTATATATCCTTCAATGAGCCGGGCACGGTTGGCGTCGGTGCCGTTGATGATGACCTGAACCGGGGCTAGGTACCCTGTTCCGGTTCCCGCAGCCGCGCCGCCAAGAATTGCCGTGAAATTATTCTGTAAGAGGATAATGCCCTCAGCCTTGCGTGCCAGAACAAGCGATTGCGCCTGGGTCATGCTCTCGGCGGTTTTTATTTTGAAATTGGCGGAACCGGCAAAGCGCGCCGCAAGTTCCCGGGACAAGGGGCCTTGGTCATTATTGAGAAGAACCATGGGCACATGTTCGGCATCCAGGCTCACCCCATATCCGAAAATTATCAGCAAAACCAGGGGCATGACCAGGGCCAGGATAATGGAGCTGGGGTCTCTTAAAATCTGGAGGATCTCCTTGCGAAGCACTCCGAAAAGGCGCATGAAAAACCGGGTCATGCCCGGTCTCCTTGTGAAAGGGCGATAAAGGCATCATCCATGGTGGGGTCCGGGTTTTCAGGTGTCC
The DNA here is from genome assembly GCF_050177295.1 of Desulfobacter sp. Classification (NCBI taxonomy): domain Bacteria; kingdom Pseudomonadati; phylum Thermodesulfobacteriota; class Desulfobacteria; order Desulfobacterales; family Desulfobacteraceae; genus Desulfobacter; species Desulfobacter sp. The sequence continues at coordinate 51 of NZ_JBFXHE010000045.1, read as the reverse complement.
GGGCCAGGCTGCGAATTTCCCCGGGTGTGCCCATGGCCAGGGTTTTGCCCC
>NZ_JBFXHE010000044.1:14131-18773 GCF_050177295.1 Desulfobacter sp. | reverse complement strand
TTTAGACCACAAGGCCTAGACTCCTGCCAGATACAGTCAGAAACATTGCCTTGAATAGAGAGGATTAAGACTTTACAGACTTGTACTGACCGATATACTCACCGTTGTCAGAAACATTGCCTCGATTAGAGAGGATTATGACAGAAATAATTTTTTTATGCGTGTTCTGCAGTTCTGTCAGAAACATTGCCTCGATTAGAGAGGATTAAGACAAATGTTTCATTTGAACTATTACTTTTTCTCGTTTTGTCAGAAACATTGCCTCGATTAGAGAGGATTAAGACTTTATTATTCTTCATAATCGCTCCTTTGCATCATGGTCAGAAACATTGCCTCGATTAGAGAGGATTAAGACTTTTAGTTCATCTGTGTACGTCTTTATGAGTTCTGCTGTCAGAAACATTGCCTCGATTAGAGAGGATTAAGACTTAGTAGCGGCCCAGGCCATCCAATGGTGGTAGCAGTCAGAAACATTGCCTCGATTAGAGAGGATTAAGACCATTCGGGCAGCCACCAGCCAGGCACATATCATATAGTCAGAAACATTGCCTCGATTAGAGAGGATTAAGACATAGATAGCTCTCTGAAATGCCAAGATATTTAGCTGTCAGAAACATTGCCTCGATTAGAGAGGATTAAGACTGATACCGTTTCATTAAATTTTCAGCGGCAACCCGGTCAGAAACATTGCCTCGATTAGAGAGGATTAAGACTGCCCTTTTTTCCAATGTTGTATGTGTATGTTCCATGTCAGAAACATTGCCTCGATTAGAGAGGATTAAGACTTGTATTGCTCGGTGTTCTGGCCGCGCTCGGTTACCGTCAGAAACATTGCCTCGATTAGAGAGGATTAAGACATAATTACCATTTGCGCTGCTTTTTCAGCTATGATGTCAGAAACATTGCCTCGATTAGAGAGGATTAAGACTTTAATAACCTCATCTTTGTTGGCTTTGTTGTATGGTCAGAAACATTGCCTCGATTAGAGAGGATTAAGACTTTCTATCTCATCGAATAAAGCCCGTTTTGCAGCTCTGTCAGAAACCTTGCCTTGATTAGAGAGGAAAGGCCGGTATTAAGGATTGTAGGTCATGAAATTTGAAATTTTAATTGGGCATATTATTTCGTGTTCATTCCTGAAAGCCGAAGGGGAATTCATTTATATTGACCATTGCCTTCCTATTCTAATTCAATCTCAATATCCCAATAAATTTCAGACAACGGTAATTCACAATTGACGGATTCCATCTTTAAAATATGGTCTGTACCTTTGTATGAACGGTATAGCCAGCCATCGCCGCTGCGTGTATATTGTTCAACACGGTACTCTTTTTGGGAAACAAGGATATATTCTTTAAGCGTTGGGATCGTTTGGTAATAAGCAAACTTTTTTCCTCTATCAAATACTTCCGTTGAATCTGAAAGAATCTCCATGATAACAACCGGGTTCGTCAATGTGTCAAATTCATCATCTTCAAATGCTGCATCACCGCAATAAATCACAATATCCGGGTAAACATAGTTCTTCTCCGCAATTTTAACCCGCATGTCATTGGAAAACAGATTACAATTGGATTTATCAGCTTTGAATTTACCCCCCAACTCTATTGTAAGATTAACATTGATACGGTTATGGTTTCTTCGTGCCCCAACCATAGCAAAAACGTCACCGTCAAAAAATTCATGCTTAATATCAAGAGAACTTCTTTCAAGTGCAAGATATTCCCCCGGAGCCATTTTGTTTTTTTCCTGCGGGTGTGCGGTCATATGCTTTAATCCTCCCCTGTTAATGCTAAGAAAATAATAACAGTGTGTACGCACAAAACCAAACGCTGCTTTTCCTGATTATAACGGATTTTGGGAACCATGCCTAACCATTTGAATTTATTGTGGTGAGTTTTAGATCCTATCCTGGAATTGCAACCTGAAATATTAGGGGGCATTCTCGTTAAATTCCAATATATCCCCGGGCTGGCATTGAAGATACCTGCATATGGCATCCAGGGTTGTCAGCCGGACGCCTTTGATCTTCCCTGTTTTTATTAAAGAGAGGTTTTGCTCTGTTATACCGATAAATTCCGCCAGATCCTTTGATTTGACCTTGCGCTTAGCAAGCATGACGTCAAGGGTGATGATGATGGTCATTGACGCCTCCTAAAGGAACATTTCCTGATCTTCTTTTATCTTGCGCGCTTCATCCATGACCCATGTCACCGTAAGAACAATCCCGCCCACAAACAGGGCCCCGAAATCGGAGCCTTCAAGCCCCACGGTGATCATCCGCTGTCCCGGGGGATGGTGCAGGGTTACGACGGTACTGATCAATGAATTGCTCAGAAAATGGCAACCCATCCAGATAATCATAGCCCGGCCAAGGCGGTTAAAACAGTCAACATTGGCCTTGGCAAAGATGATCCCGTTTTCATACAGGCGAAACAGCCTTGCAAGCACCTGCAACCCGTAAACCAACACCGACAGGGGAAGCAGGTCTGTGAAAAAGGCCAGAAGCCGGGAAAATGCCGGCAGGTTCCCGGTAATGGGCACCGGGACGCTCACCATGTTCGGCAAATGCCGGATCTGATTGAAAAAGATCCAGTACAGTGCACATATCACCGGTACCAGAAAAACAAGCAGTGTGCATATGCGTCTCAAGGTCCGGCTGGCCCGGATAATGCGTTCTTTATTCTCCATTTTTTGTCCTCCAGATAAATTCGTTAAACGTTTTTTGTTTTATTGCCTGCCTGCTTGCTTACCTGGTCTATAATCCTGTGTCAAGAAAAAATTAATACAAAACGATAATAATTTTGCATTAAACATAAATTTATTACTGTTAATAATTGGGCCGGAACAAAATTAATGGCGCAACATTTAATTTTGGGATAGCATATAGGTAGGATGGCAAAAGCGCAGCGTTGCCCACCAATTTGCCCAAAATCCGCTTATTTTTATGATTCGCTTAATGATTCGGAACGTGATTCGGGGTCGGGCCAAGCTAATAGTGCGATCGGGTCGGGCCGAGATAATGGTTTGAAATAAAAATGAATATTTTTACCCCCTTAAAACGGGCTTAAACTGATGTTTTTGGGGGCAAAATGGACACGTTAAGAGGAGCCGGGGGGCAAGTCTTGAAATATTAGTTTTTCAAGGCCTGCCCCGACCTATATTTGCATTATGCCACAGCAGTAAGCTTACCCGTACGGTCTTCCAGCGTTTTGATGATATCCTGGATAGAATCAACAGCCTGTTCATCAAAATAGACCTCACCGCATTGTTGACACACCCAGGCAGGCACACTGTCCAATGTTAAGTGGTATCCCTTTTTATCAATTTGAAAAGGTGCCGTACCTTTGACCATTGTTCCCCGGCAGTGCATACACTTCATGATTTTTTCCTTGTTTTGAAATCGTTTTCCCATTTAGTGCTTATCATCCTGTCCGGATTTGACATTTGACGTACAGCATGAGGAAGGAAAAGTATCCTTTTGGCTGCGCTTTTTTGTATGCGGTCAAACACGTCTTTTTTATCGGTCATCCCTGCTACCCGCTATTGACCGGCTTCCGATGCCAAACGCTGAAAATGGTTTTTAATAATAAATGTGTTCAGTACCGCCTTTATGGTCGTCCTGTCTTCTTCGGGCAACGCATCTATTTCTTTGACGGTCTGCAATAGCTCCATTATTTTGTCATAATCAGGTTGTTTTGATTATATTTATTCCATAGTGTGCCCTTATTTTTTGAGATGAGCAAGTTTTTTGTGTTGGCACATGGCAATGCATTGGCTATTAAATATAACAAAAGTGTTCCCACTTTTTTGACAAGATTATCTTACGGGGGTACCAGAAAATTAAATTGCCGATATTTGAAAAACGTTATATTCCTAATTTTATTTAAAAAAAATTTAAAGCCTATGAAAAAAGACACCCACCAGTTTATCCAGGAATATGACGGCATTGCCGCCTTTGGCATGGACAGAGCAAGTGACGAGGAAACCATCATGTTCTATCTGCAGAAATTCAGTGAGGACGCCTTTATGAAAGCCCTGCTGCCAAGGCTGTCCGACCAGGAACTTGAAGAGATCTATGAATGGGTCAACGCATACCTAAAAAAACACATTCCCGAAGACGAATACCACAGCCTGTTTTTAAAAGACCGTTAGTTTTTGTGCGTCTTTAGTTCTTCGGGGTAAGCACCAGAAAATAGAGCTGGCCCCTGGCCACCATGTGACCGGCAGTGTAATCGGCCCAGTCACCGGCACCGCAGAACAGATCCACCCGGTCCGGTCCGGTTATGGCCCCTCCGGTATCCTGGTTAAGCACAAACAGCGACGCCCTGGGCCATTCCTCTTTTGGCTGGTCCACGGCAGCCGGCAGTGCGGCCTGGATAAAGGCCAGGCCCCCTTTGGGGAAAAGTTTGGTGTCCGTGGCAATGGAGCGTACAGGCGTTACGGCGACACCGATGCACCCAACGGGGCCGCCCTGGCCTTCCTTAAAAAACACAAAGCTGTCATTGGTAAAAAGCACCTCGTCCATGCGGTCCGGGTGGGCGGTCAGCCATGCGCGTATGGCCTGCATGGACATCTTCTCCTTTGGCACCTCGTTTTTATCAATGAGATATTTGCCCACAGCACTGTATTTGCGGCCATT
>NZ_JBFXHE010000044.1:0-14031 GCF_050177295.1 Desulfobacter sp. | reverse complement strand
CTTCCCGGGGAGGTTCCACCTTTTTCTGATCCCGGCACCCCAGGGTCCCGGCAAGGATCAGTATCAGCACCAGATAAGGTACGATGCCGGACAACACCCTGAACGCTTCATAAACGGCCTTATTTTTCCAGTACAGGCAAAACCGGCCAGGTCTTTGTCCATGACGGTTAATCAGTGTCATTTTCCGGACTCCTTTCCTTCATCCGCTTAAGGGTTAGAACAGGTTCAGGCACAGGGTCACAATCCGGCAAGGCAACACTGGAGACGCCTAAATTTTCAAATTTACGGGCCGAGGCCAGCACCCTTGTTTCCATGGCGCCCAGGGTGCGGTTAAAGGTGGCGGCGGTGCGCTCGATATCCGTCCCCAGCCGGTTCATATGACCAGCCATGGTGGACAACCGCTCAAAAAGTTCCATACCCAGTTCCCGGATGGCCCGGGAATTTTCATAACCTGCCTGCTGCAGCCACACATAGGACACGGTTTTAAGCAGGGCGATCAGCGTGGTAGGCGTGGCCAGAATCACGCCGTGGGCCACCCCTTTTTCGATAAGATCAGGCCGGGCCGCAAGGGCGGCCGAAAAAAAATTTTCCCCGGGGATAAACAGGACCACAAACTCAGGGCTTGGGCTGAAGGCGGCAGCATAATTTTTTGATCCCAGCTGGACAATATGGGCCATGACCTGGCGGGCATGATCATCAAGCCTTTCTTTCTGGGCCTGCTCATCTGTTGTTTCCAGGGCATCCAGGTACGCCATGAGCGGCACCTTGGCATCCACCACCACCCGGCGGTTGCCGGGAAGCTGCACCACCATGTCCGGGCGAAGCGCGCCTTTGCCGGCCCCGTACACACCCTGTTCAATAAAGTCGCAATGCTCGGCCATACCGGCCAGTTCCACGGCCCGTTTCAGGGTCACTTCCCCCCATCTGCCCCGGACATGGGGGACCCGCAGGGCCTTGACCAGGTTATCTGTTTCTCTGGCCAGCTGGTGCTGGGTTTTGGCCATATCCGACAAATACTGGCTGATGGCGCCAAAGGCCTGGCTTCTGTCCTTTTCCATGGTCCCAAGCCGCTGTTCATACCGGTCCAGCATCCGGTGTACCGGGTCAACGGCCCGGGTAAAGGCATCCTCTTTGACCTTGAAATCCTGGTGGGCTTCCCGGACATACCCGCTGAAATGGGACTGGGCCATGTCCACAAACTGCCGGGAATTCTCATAAAGCGCCTTGTCGGACAACGCCTTGAACCGGCCTGAAAAAAAATGCATGAATAGGTGAACAAGGACCAGGGCCGTTACCAGGCCAAGCACAAACCCGGCCCCTAAAAAGGCCAGGTTGCCCGTGCTGACGCTCATGTGGGCAACATCAATCATACAGATAGTCCAGGAGCCGTGTACGTGCCGCTTTTGCCGCCGGATTTAAAGGCCAGATGAATATTGGATATTTCCATGCCCTTGTCATGGGCCTTGCACATGTCATAGATGGTCAGGGCCGCAATACTGACCGCTGTCATAGCCTCCATCTCCACCCCTGTTTTTCCGGTCAAAGACACTTCCGCCTCAATATGGATACAACTGTTTTTTTTATCGTTAAAAAAATCCACCCGGGCATGGGTGATGCTCAGCGGATGGCACATGGGAATCAGGGACCCGGTCTGCTTGGCCGCCATGATCCCTGCAATGCGGGCCGTTTCCAGCACATTCCCCTTTTTCACCGTTTCATCGCCAATGGCTGCCAGGGTATCCGGGGACATGAAAACCGTCCCCTTTGCCACGGCCACACGTTTTGAGGAACGCTTTTCCCCCACATCCACCATCCTCACACGGCCCTGGCCGTCAACATGGGTAAATTCGCTCACATCAACTTCCTTTAACCATCCGGCCGGTTCAGGCAAACACCTGGGTTTTGGCCGTGGCTTCTGTTTTTATCCGGTCCAGGGCATAAGTTAAGGCATCTATCACATGTTCCCGGATATCGCCTGCCACGGCCAGAAACATCACATCATCGCCCACCACCAGCGGCGTATCCGAATTGATATGCACCAGCACGTCCACAATACCGGGCATGGCCCGGGTCCGGCCTAAAATCCGGCCCAGTTTTTCCTGGTCCACGGTGACGGTCAGGCTCCTGACAGGCCGGCCAGCCCGGGAACGGTCCCGGACCACCCCGTTATGGTAAAGCACCATCCCGGCTTTGGAAAACTCCGGGTGATTTTTTATCTGGTTTATCATTGCAGGCAAATCCATGGGCACTCCTTATATGCCGCCTTTTTGCTCCCGGCCCCGGCAGACCATCCCCCGGGCGGTTTCAAGGTCAGCCGGGGTGTTCACATTAAACTTGAAACGTAATTCCGGGTCCAGGGCTTCAAGGGTTTGGGGCGGAATCTGCCTGATTCTTTCGGGCTTGAAAATTTTTTTGATCATAAATACCTTTTTTTCAAGATTGGTCTCAATTCTTGGCAGACAGGATTTATGGTACAGGGCAGACAAGGGTTCAAGCCCCTCCCGGGTCCGGGGTATGATAACCTGTTTACCCGGGATTCTTTGGGCCAGAAGGTGGCGGATGATCGTCTCACTGACAAAAGGAATGTCACAGGCCGTTACATAGCTCCAGTCAAAGGAGGCATGGAACAGGCCTGCATGAAGCCCTGCCAAAGCGCAGCGGGACGGATCAATATCCGTTACAACCAGGGCGTTAATATCCAAAAAGAGTGCCGGTTCATTGACCACCAGCATCACTTCCTTAAACATCATGGAAAACAGGGTATGAATCCGGGCCAGCATGGTCTTTTCCCCAACCCTGTGAAATGTTTTGTTTATGCCGGGGAACCTGCTGTTGCGGCCGCCGGCCAGAATCACGCCCGTGCAGTCTATTTTTTCCAATGCCTTTAATTCTTTCTGCTTTACTGTTTTCTAATGGGTATGTCCCTTTTCCGGAATTTGATGCTGCTGCTGCCCTTCATGCATTTGTTGATTATATGAACCCGGATAAGAAATCAAGGTGTTGCCGTGCTAAAAAAAAGATGATAGAAAAAACTTTCAGGCCATACCCGAACACGTAAAAAGGCATATCATGACAAAAAAAAAGAGCATTCTCAATGATCAGGATTATAAACGGATCATCACCCGCATTGCCTACGAAATCATTGAAAAACATAAAGGGGTAAAAAACCTGGCCTTGGTGGGCATCCAGACCCGGGGGGATTTTCTTGCCAAACGCCTGGCCGAGCAGATCGCCGCCATTGAAGGCACGCAGCTGCCCGTGGGGTCCATGGATATCAACATGTACCGGGACGACTGGACAAAAATCAGCCACCAGCCCACGGTAAGGCCGTCGAACATCCCCTTTTCCGTGGATGATAAAGAGATTATTTTAGTGGATGACGTGCTTTTCACCGGCCGGACCATCCGGGCCGCCATGGAGGCGTTGATGGATTTTGGCAGGCCCGCCCGCATTGAGCTTGCCATCCTGGTGGACAGGGGTCACAGGGAACTGCCCATCCAGGCAGATTACCAGGGTATTTTTGCGGATACGGAACCCAACGACATGATCCATGTCCATGTCCTTGAACAGGACAAAGAAGACTGTGTCTACAGGGAACTGCACTAGACTGTCAGCCATAAGCTCCATGCCCCGAATCTGCATTGTTTGCCTATTAACCGGGCACAGACACGTTGCTGCCCTTTGGAAAGAAAGGTTTTCATGAGCATCCGCTCCCATCGGACATCTTTGCCCAGGCATCTCAAAATTGCCATATTGTCCATATCCTCCACCCGGACTTTTGAAAATGACAAAAGTGGCTTATGGATAAAAAAACAGGCCAAAAAAGAGGGGCATGAAGTGGTGATTCACCAGGTGATCCCCGACGATGCAAATGCCATCACAGATGCGCTTGGGAGTATTATCGAGCGGATCAGTCCCCATGCCCTAATCATGACCGGCGGTACCGGCATCAGTCCCAAAGATGTCACCATAGAGGCGGTCCGGCCCCTGTTTGACAAAGAGCTGACAGCCTTTGGGCCGGTATTTGCCCAACTCAGTTTTGAACAGATTGACTCTGCCGCTATTTTGTCCCGGGCCACGGCAGGCTTTATAAAAGGCTCCGCCGTATTCTGCATACCCGGCAGTCTTAACGCCTGCAAACTGGCCTGCACCAATCTGATTTTCCCGGAACTTGGACATTTGATCAAACATGCAAAGGAATAGACAATGAAAGCACTTGACGCGTTATTAAACGACTGGAAAGATAATGACAACCAGACCCGCAAGGCATTTTCCGAACTTGTGGACCACTTAAAATCCCTGGCCGACACCACCCTTGAATTTGTCAGCCGGCCCGGGGTAAGCTACTCCCTTCGCCCCCGGCATGCGGCCCAGGCCAAACGCCCGCTGTTTGCCATGGTGGATGTCATTGATGATGACCCGGATGACCGCTGGCTCTCTGTCTGTTTTTACGGGGAACTGGTCACCGATCCCCAGGAGGCAGGAGACCTTGTGCCCGAAGGACTTCTGGGCGAAGACGGATACTGCTTTGACATGTATGAATATGATGAACAGGAAGTGGCGTACCTGAAAGACCGGCTCACCGAAGCACACAGCAACGCCCCGGAATAATATCAAATCCGGGGGGCACAATACTATTTTTCCTATGAAAAATAGTATTGTGCCCCCCGGATTGTGGGTCCTACACCGAAAAGCGGATATTTAAAATATCCCCGTCCTGGACCACGTAATCCTTGCCTTCCACATAGAATTTGCCGTTCTTTTTCAGCTCTGCTTCAGAGCCAAATTCCATGAGTTCATCATATTTGAACACCTCGGCCCGGATAAACCCGCGCTCAAGGTCTGAATGGATGACCCCTGCGGCTGTGGGCGCCTTGGCTTCTTTTCTCACCAGCCACTGCCGGACCTCGTCTTTGCCCACCGTGAAAAACGAAATCAGGTTCAATGACTTCAGGCAAAGCGCGGTCAATGATTCCAGGGCCGTGGACCGAATCCCCAAGTCCTCAAGAAACTCCTGTTTTTCCGCGGCACTGTCCAGCAGGGCAATTTCCGCCTCCACCTTGGCCGATACCAGCATTGCCTCTATGGCAAGGGCATCGCAACTGTTTTTAAATGCATCCAGAATCCCTGCATTGCCAAGGTCATCTTCGGCCACATTCACCGCGACCACCAGTTTTTTCAACGTAATAAAAGGGTAGGACCGGATCAGTTTATCCTCATCCTCGGATAACTCAAGCAGGCGAAGCGGCAATTCCTGTTCCAAATGGGCCAGCATTTTCTCCATGAGAGCCAGCTCTTTTTTCTGGTCTTCATCCTTGATCTTCTTGATCATGGCAGATAACCGCTCAATGCGCTTTTCCACAAAGATCTGGTCGTGCATCACAAGCTCGGAATTGACCATGTCAAAATCCCGCAGGGCATCCACACTGCCTTCCGCATGGTAGACAGCCTCATCCTCAAAAGCCCGGACCACATGGCAAACTGCATCCATGTCAGATATATCTTTAAATATATCCCCTTTGGAAATGGTCTCAGCCTCCATTTTGGGCAAAAGCACCAGATCAAGACGCGCCTTGACCTCTTTTTTGGGAGCATACATCTCCACTAGGCGGTCAAATCTGGAATCCAAAATGTCAGCGGTTCCCGGCACCGGCTTAAATGCCTTGGCCGGATCCGTAATCTCATTTCCGGTCAAAATCTGAAACAATGTTTTCTTCCCGGTCTGGGGAAGTCCGATAATGCCTAGCTTCATCTTTTATGTTTATCCTCTTTTTAAATTTTAAAGCGTCATATTTAATGTTTCAAAGACCTGTGCCGGCATCACCCTTTTTTTTACGGGATCATGTTCCACGCGGGCAGCCACATGGACAGCGTCATGGGGAAAGACCAGCAGGGCATCTTCGGCAACAGCCCGGTCCAGCATAAGTTTTTTCTCGTCCACCAGCTTTTCGGCAAACCGGTCATATCCCATGGTAATGGGCAGATTTACCCAGGGCAGTCCCGGGGTAAGATCGCCGGTAAAAACAACCGTACCGCCCCGGGCCTGAATCCAGGAAACCAGCATACCCGGTGTGTGCCCCTGGCTTTGGAAAAATTCAATGGACAGTCCGCCCACATTCAGACGATCCCCGCCCCGCTTGAGCACCAGGCGTCCTGTGGCCTGCAGCTTTTCACAAAGCCCTGGAATAAATGAGGCCCGGTCACGGTAATGGGGGGATTTGGCGCGCCTGAAATTTTCCTCTCCCACCACAAAAAAGGCCTTGGGGAAAAGCAGGTCCGGCTCCCGGTCCGGTTCCCAGGCACTTAACAGTCCGCCAACATGGTCAAAATGAAGATGGGACAGCACAACATGACTGATGTCTGAATCAGTTAAGCGCTCTTCTGCCAGGGCTTGCAGCAACATATGCGTTTCTTCTTTAACGGCAAAGCGCATTTTCATGTCAGAGGAGAGATATGCGCCGCATCCGGTCTCAAATAATAGATTATGGTGCCCGGTTTTTACCAGCAGACAGTTTGAAGCAATATCGATCATGCCGTTTTCATCTGCCGCTATCCATTTCTGCCACAGGGCTTTAGGCGCATTGCCAAACATGCTGCCGCCGTCCAGCCGCATACTGTTGCCCCGGATAACAATAAATGAGGTTTCCTGCATAACATTCGCTCCCTTTGGGCCGTCAATTCAAGCCAAAGTGATTTTTCGTTTTTCCGGGTCTGGATGGCAGCGGTAAAGGACAGCCACATGGCCGATGGTTCCGGCAATATGGCATTTAAGCTGGGCTGTAATCTCGTCAAGGAGGACGGATTTTACGTCCTTTTCCTTGTGATCAATAAATTTTATTTTAATCAGTTCAGATGCGTTCAGGGCGTTGTCCATCTCCTGGGTCAGTGCTGCTGTCACGCCCTTTGCCCCCACAAAAGCCGAAGGATTTAAGTTATGGGCAAGGCCCCTTAGATATTTGCGCTGGGCGCCGGTAAGTTGTGTCACGTTAGGTCCTTAAATTTAAAGTTCATCTTTCAGGTCCGGCATATTATCATAAACCGGGGAATATGTCAGGAAGGCATCACAGAAGACCCGAGAGGTCAAAGCTGTCGGATTTGCTCAATGTAAGAATGAACCGCTTGAGCAATTCCTTGTCAAAACAATGGGCCATGCCCTGGTCCCGCAATTTCACCCTGGCTTCCACCCGTTTCGCCGCCTCTTCTTCAACCATCTGCCGTTCCCGTAAACGCCGCAGTTTAAGGTCATAATCATCTCGTACAATAGCCGTCACCGGGGGCCGGGTATTCTTAACCGCTTCAGCTTCAAAAAGCTTCAATGTATCCAGGTACGGATTCTTACCGGCCATAATTTTCAACGCCTCAACCGGGGTTTTTCCTTTTTTATAAGGCCGTTCCGAAGTCAATGCGTCAAACACATCGGCAATATGGCAGATTTTGGCGGACAGGGGGATCTCATCACCGGTCAAACCACAGGGATAGCCGCTGCCGTCTTCATTTTCATGATGATACAAAATGGCCTGGACCGTGTCATTGGGCAGTTTTTTTTCAAACAGCAGGGCCGCACCAAAGGCGGGGTGAGACTGCATCAGGACATATTCAAGATTATCCAGATGCCCGGGTTTGTGGATCACATTTTCAGGAATTTTCACCTTGCCCAGATCATGGAGACAGCCGGCTACAGTCGCCTGAAGAAGAAGCTCTTTTAACCGTTCCCTGCCGGGATTGCCGAAAAAATCCTGGTTGGCCTTTATGAAAACAGCAGATAGCCATCCTACTTTAATCGAATGGATGTGGGTATCATAATCATGCCCGATCATGGTGGCGATGCCGTTTAAGGATTCTATGCTGGACAGAAAATCAAGGGCCCGGGACACAAGTTTTTCAAGATTCTTTACTGTTTCACTGATTTTAGCCTGGGGCACAAAAGGGGCGGCAAAGGTCTCTTTGATTGCATCCGTGGACAGACTGACCAGAATCGCGGTTTTCTTCTCCACAGAGATGGACTCGTGGTTGAGGATAAACTTAAGGTTATCCTTCACATACTCTTTATATTCCCGAATTTCATTTTTATGAATATAAACCGTATCCCAGTTTTCAAGCATGGCTTTAAGGCGCGCGATGTCAACCGATCCAGTGTCCACGAGCAGACACCGGAACCTGTAAACACCATTTTTGGAAGCATATCGTTCAAACAGCGAAAAATCTGTCAGAGAAGCCGGATTTATAGATAAAGGATCAACGGCAAAAAATGCGCTGCCGTCATTAAAATATTCCGGTGCCAGACCCATACTGTTTGCTCCTTTTCATGTTACTATCCTAATTTTCCTGCCGTTTGCAGACATGCGCCCATCTTCAATCCTGATCTGCTTGCCTTGTCGCCTTGAATCAATTCCAGATTTCTGATTATAGATGCAGTTTTGTTAAAAACTGCAAAAATTATAAAATAATTACCAGACATCATTTCTTATGTAAAGCACAATGCCGCGCCGGACATCGGGCCGCCCGGAACCTAAATTTAATGCTTGACTTGCCCAAAAAACGCGCTTATACAATTTGCTAAAGTCATAAAAAAAGGAAAAGCTCATGACCACCCGCAAAACAGGCAACTATTATTTTTATTTCTGGTATTATTTTTATACCGGCCTGCCTGTATTGCGCTAAATAGATCATTTTTTTAAAGCCGCAGGCAGACACCGCCTGGGGCTTTTTTATTTAAAGTTTCAGGCGACAAGTGCCCGCGAAAGGAATCGCCATGAAACTGATTAACGATGTAAATGTAGAGTCATTTCTCACCCTGACCTCCCCGGAAGTCATACGAACAGAACTGCCCGTACCCGACAAAACAGCGGACAACGTGCTTGCCGGCCGCCAGGAAATCCAGGACATCCTGACCGGAGCGGACAAGCGGCTCATGGTCATTGCAGGCCCCTGCTCCATACACGACATGGATGCGGCCATGGTGTATGCCCAGAAGATGAAGGCCCTGCGCGAAGAGGTAAAAGATAAACTCAGCCTGATTATGCGGGTCTATTTTGAAAAACCCAGAACCACCGTGGGCTGGAAAGGGCTGATCAATGATCCGTTTCTGGATTCATCCTATAATATGGAACAAGGGCTTCGAAGGGCCAGGGCCCTGCTGATCGACATCAATGCCCTGGGCCTGCCTGCGGCCACGGAAATTTTGGATCCCATCACGCCCCAGTACATTGCCGACCTGTTGAGCTGGGTGGCCATTGGCGCACGCACCACAGAGTCCCAGACCCACCGGCAAATGGCCTCGGGACTGTCCATGCCCGTGGGATTCAAAAACGGCACTGACGGCAGCCTGACGCCCGCTGTCAATGCGACCCAGGCCGCAAAAACCCCCCAGCATTTTCTGGGCATTGACCCGGATGGCAAAACAGCAATTGTCTCCACCCGGGGCAACCGCTTTGGCCACATTGTCCTGCGCGGCGGGACCACACCAAACTACGATCCCGTGTCCGTGGGAAAAGCCCAGGCCCGGCTCAGGGAAAGGGGCCTTTTAGATGCGGTGATCATTGACTGTTCCCATGATAACTCCGGCCAGAAATACACAGGCCAGTCCTTTGTATTTAAAAGCGCCGTGGATCAAAGACTTGAGGGCAATGACAGGATTGTGGGCCTGATGCTGGAAAGCAATCTTTATGAAGGCAATCAGAAATGCAAATGCAACGGGGATGCAGACAGCCTTAAATACGGGGTATCCATCACCGATGAATGTATCTCATGGGAAACCACAGAAGAGCTTATCCATTGCGCATTTGATAAGTTGACCTGAATTTAAGCTGAACCACGGAAAGCGCGGAAGAACACGGAAATGCGTTCTAACTTTCAGTGCTTTTCGTGTCTTCCGTGGTTTTATAAATCAACTGCACCAGTCCCGGAAATTTCATTTTTGCGCCCATATTGTCGCATCTGCAGTACATGGTCGCCTTTATGCGACCGCCCCCTGACCATCTTTTTTTACAATCCCCTTGCCAAAGATAGAATACGCCTTATTTTTCAATTCATTGCATATAAGTTCAGTATTAACCATGTGATGGCACACGCCTTGCTACCCTGTATCCCGAAGATTCCGGGACCAAGGATCTTGGCAATTTGAATTCAACGAGACAGGAGATATATAAAATGAAGCAGGCGGTATTTGTAAGCAGGGACAACGCTCAGTTTAAGGGACTTGAACAGATGCTGGGCCAGCACAGCATTGACATAAAATGGTGCGCAACCGGCAAAGCACTTTTATCCCTGATTGCCAATACCCCCAAAGGGCAGTGGATTGATCTGGTAATTATGGAAGAAAATCTGCCGGACATGAATGCCAAAGCCCTGGTTCAGGCCGTCACCACCCAAAGCCCCATGACCAATTGTGCAATTACCGGCACCATGGACAAAAAGCAGTTCCATGATGTTTATGAAGGATACGGCATACTGATGCAGCTGTCTGTGCAACCGGGACAGGATGATGCCCGGAACCTGGAAGACCAATTGAAAAAAATCAGGTTGCTGGGGTGATGGTAAATGACCTTACGGCAAGGAGATAAAATTATATGATTATCAGCATAGCAAGCGGAAAGGGCGGCACAGGCAAGACCACTGTGGCCACCAATCTTTGTGCAAGTCTTGATGCCGACCTGATGCTCTTAGACTGTGACGTGGAAGAACCCAATGCCCATCTTTTCCTGAACCCTCACATCACCGAAGAAAAAAAGGTCAATGCCCCTGTGCCCAAAGTGGACCTGAGTCTTTGCACCCATTGCAAAAAATGCATGGAAATCTGCCGGTATGGCGCCATTGCCGTGGCCGGGAAAACAGTGGTGACCTTTCCGGAGCTTTGCCACTCCTGCGGCGGCTGCATGGTTGTCTGCCCGGAAAAAGCCATCACCGAAACAGACCGGTTCATCGGCACGGTGGAGACCGGCAGCTTGGGTCTGCCCGAGGGCGCCTCATTCGGCCAGGGGCTTCTGGACATCGGCCAGGTCATGGCCCCACCGGTCATCAGACAGGTGCGGCAGCTTGAAGGCAAAAAAAAGCTGACCATTATAGATGCCCCGCCAGGCACCTCCTGTCCCGTGATTGCGGCCATGAAAGGAACGGATTTTGTGCTGCTGGTCACAGAACCCACGCCCTTTGGCCTGCATGACCTGACCCTGGCCGTGGAAGCGGTCAAACTGTTAGACATCCCCTGCGGTCTTGTGATCAACCGGGCAGGCCTTGGCAATGATGGTGTTAACAATTATGCCAAAAAGGAAAATATCCCCATTTTGCTGGAAATTCCCTTTGACAAGCGCATTGCTTCAGCCTATTCAAAGGGCGAACTGCTTGTCCGGGCATTGCCTGAATACAAGGAAATATTTAAAGGTTTGTACACATCCATTGAAGCACTCGTGAACCGGAAAGGGGCTGCCTGATGAAAGAACTTGTTATTTTAAGCGGCAAAGGCGGAACCGGGAAAACCAGTTTAACATCAGCATTTGCAAGCCTTGCCGGAAATATGATGCTGTGTGACGCGGATGTGGATGCAGCAGACCTGCACCTGATTATGAACCCTGACATCCGTGAAACCCATGATTTTGCAGGCGGTTATGAGGCCCAGATCATCCCTGACGCCTGCACCGGCTGCGGGCAGTGCATGGAACTTTGCAGATTTGACGCTGTCAAACCGGTTCAAGACGCAGGAATATTTCATATTAACGGCCTTGACTGCGAAGGGTGCGGGGTCTGCGCTGATCTTTGTCCTGAATCTGCCATTACATTTGAGGAAAAAATCTGCGGCCAGTGGTTTGCTTCGGGAACCCGGTTCGGGGACATGATCCATGCCCGCCTGGGCATTGCAGAAGAGAATTCAGGCCGGTTAGTGGCCCTGGTCAGGGACGAGGCCAGGAAACGGGTATTGGCAGCCCGCATTGATATTTTGCTCACAGACGGCCCTCCGGGTATCGGGTGTCCGGTTATTGCCTCCATCGGGCAGGCCAACGCAGTTCTTATTGTTACAGAGCCCACGGTTTCAGGCATCCATGATATGGAACGTGTGGCCCAGCTGGCAGCCCATTTTAAAATCCCGGCCATGGTCTGCATCAACAAATATGATTTAAACCCGGACCAGGCCCGAGCCATTGAAGCCATTGCCGAAAAAAGAAACATGGCATATGTGGGGAAAATCCCCTTTGATCCGGCATTCACAAAAGCCATGATCCAGTGCAAAACCATCATGGAAACCCATGGAGACAGCCCTGCCGCAACACAAATCAGACAGATCTGGAACCGGGTCATGGCGCACCCGGCCATGAAGATGGACAGACTGTGCTGACCATGACAAAATCCAAAAAGACATTTTTCTTTTAAAATTCAATAGACACCAATAAAGGAGTAAGTAAAACTTATGGAAAACGGTAGAATTGCAATCCCATCCAACGGGGAAGGCGGACTTTCCGGCACCCGTGCAGGCCATTTCGGACATTGTGACGTATTCACCTTTGTGGATATCAAGGACGGAAAAATTGAAAAGGTATCCACCATTGCCAACCAGGAGCATGCCCAGGGCGGATGCATGGTGCCTGTAAATCTTCTGGCCGAGCACCGCGTCAATGCCCTGATCGTGGGTGGCATCGGCATGCGGCCGCTCATGGGATTCCGCCAGGTGGGCATTGATGTCTATCATGATGATCAGCGCGCGGACATTGAGCCTGTGGTCATGGACCTGATTGAAGGTAAACTTGCGCAGATTTCAAATGATCAGGTCTGTGGCGGCGGTGGCGGCCCAAAATAGTGCCCATCCCCAATTTATTTCTGGACGGACACGTTTTAACACTTTTTACAGCCAGGATAAAAAAATGAAAATAGCGATCACATCAACGGGTAAAGACCTTGATGCCCAGGTAGATCCCAGATTCGGCAGAGCTGCCTACATCATTGTGGTGGACACAGACACCCTGGATTTTGAGATCATTGACAACTCTGAAAATAAAAATGCATTTAAAGGCGCCGGCATTACAGCGGCCTCGGCGGTCTGCGACAAGGGTGCCCAGGTGCTGATCACAGGGTTCTGCGGTCCCAATGCGTTCAAAACCCTTGACAGCGCAGGCGTAAAAGTAGCCAATGACGCCACAGGCACCGTCAGAAGTACCGTTGAAGACTATAAAGCCGGTAAATTCACATTTTCCGACAGCGCCAATGCCGAGGGACACTGGTAAAATATAATATGGCGCGCACCCTGTTTTGGTGGCATCTTTTTACCCCTATCTTACCCCCGTCTCATTTAAGAAGGTGTCACCAGCACAGGGTGTGCGTTCAAACACGATTTACAACATTAAAGGAGGCGTTATGCCTTTATATGACTTTCATTGTCCGGAATGCAACCGGATCGTTGAACTGCTCATGACCAGCCGGGATGACCAGGCAGTCTGTCCCGGGTGCGGCTCTACCCGCCTTGAAAAACTCATGGCAGCCCACTCAAGCCTTTCGGGCAAGTCCGGCAGTTCCCTGCCCGGCCCCAATGACACCGCCTGCTGCGGTTTCAGGCCCGGGGAGAACAGCGGGTGTGCCGGTCCCGGTTCCTGCTGCGGCAGAACCTTCTAACACAGCAGCGGCCGGTTTATTGCCGGATAAATTCCATTGGCCCCAAAGCGTCACGCCCCGGGGCCGGAAAAATTTCAATCCCTTGCCAACAGATCCCCATAAAAAAACCATAGCCTTTGAAAAACGGATCAAACGCCGTATTTCCGGAAGATCCCATGTTTTTTTTGCTGTATACCCGCCGGGCCTTGGCGGCATTTGCGAAAAAGAAGTGGCCCAGGTCTCCCAGAAAGCCGGGGAAATATTCTCAGATAACCACAAGATCTGTGATATCAAGGTGCTTCCCGGGGGGATTGAATTCACAACCAGGTTGAAAACCGCCTGTCTGGCCAATATGCTCATGGGATCGGCCACCCGGATGCTCATGCGCATTGCATCGTTCAAGGCAGATGGATTCAACCGGCTTGAAGAGCAGGTTAAAGCCATTGACTGGGAATT
>NZ_JBFXHE010000043.1:0-19012 GCF_050177295.1 Desulfobacter sp. | reverse complement strand
CCTTGTCCGGCAGGTCTGAGATTACGGTTTTATCGGTTTTCAGGCTGCGCAGGATATAGGGAAATATCATCTGCCGCAGCCTGGCATATCCGTTTGGATTGTCTTTCAGGGTTTTGGCAAACTTAGAGAACTCTGTCCTGTTGCCCAAAAGCCCGGGATTTAAAAAATCAAACAAGGACCACAGGTCTGACAGCCGGTTTTCCACGGGCGTGCCGGTCATGACGATCCGGTGGGCCCCAGGCAGGGCTTTGACGGCCCGGGTTTGCTGGGTGGCGGGATTTTTAATGGCCTGGGCCTCGTCCAGGATCAGGCAGTGCCAGGAATACTTGGCAAGCCAGGCGTATTTTTTCACCAGGGCGTAGCTGGTGATGACCAGGTCCAGGCGATCCAGTTGAGCCTTGGGCAGCTTGAGCGCCTTGTTCTTCTCTGTCTTGCCGGGCTGTGAATCCGACGCGGTAAAACCGGGGTGGGCCACACAGGTTTTAAGGCCAGGCAGAAACCGGCTGATTTCTCCCTGCCAGTTTGAAATCAAAGAGGCCGGCACCACCAGAAGGCTTGCCGGGCGTTTGCCGGTTTCAGGAAAGGTACTCAGCCATGCCAGGATCTGGACGGTTTTTCCCAGGCCCATATCATCGGCCAGGCAGGCCCCGAACCCGTAAGCGGTCAAAAAGTTCAGCCAGTTTACGCCCTTTGACTGGTAGGGCCGCAATTTTGCTTTAAAGCCTTTGCCCGGTGCCACCGGATCAATCTGTTCCGGGTGGGTCATTTTTTCCAGTACAGATGCCAGCCATGTTCCGTTGGAGACACAGACATCCACCTGGCCGGCATTGCCCTGGCCAAGCATCTTTTCCGGGGCCAGACTGGCCCGCATGGCTGTTCCCAGGGTCATGCCCTGGGCGGCCAGAGCTTCAATCCGGTCCCAGGCTTTCAGGGCCTGTTTGAGTTTTTCCGGGTCCACAGCCACCCATTTGTTTTTGATAAACGCCAGGCCTTCGGTCTGTTCCAGGATGGCTTCAACCTCCTGCCTGGATAACGCCAGACCGCCTAATTCCACACTGACGTTGAAATCAAGCAGCGCATCCAGCCCGGCCATGGTTGGTTTGCTGTCCCCCATGGAGAGAGTCACCCGGGGGGTGGATGCACTTTGCTTCCACCAGTCCGGAATCCGGCAGAGCACACCGCAGGCCTCGTAATCCGGAATCTCTTTTAGAAAGCGAAACGCCTCATCCCCATCCCAGGCCAGGGGATGGAACAATTCGCCGGATTCAATGAGATCCGCTATTATCCGGCTTTTTTCCGCCGCCTTGTACACCGTGGATAACAGGGTCAGAAGGTCGTCATGGTCATGGGTTTCAATGGCATGTTTCAGGGGCAGGTGCTTGGGTTTTCCATTGGCTCCCATGCCTGCGGAATAGGTAGCCATAAAGGCAAAGGGCAGGCCCGGATTTTTATTTTCCACCAGATGGAAAAACACCCGGCCCGCCGGGTGAAGATCGGGGTTTTTCTCCCGGAAATAATCGCTGACCCGGCCCCTGAATGCTTTGATATCACGGGAAAACGCCTCATTAAACCCCTGCCACAGCTCCTCCAGCATACCGGCGGTTACGTATTCGGCCCCGGCCATCATGGGACAGGCTGAAATGAAATCGCTGACAAGTCCCGGCGGTAAGCCGATGACAGCGTCCTGCCCCAGGGTTTCAAGTTCGGCTGTCTTTAACAGCTCCCGGACAAAACAGCGGGAAAACCGCAGGAAATAGTCCAGGGAGGCTGAAAAATCCCAAGAAAATTGCTTGAACCCCAGGTTGTAAAGCCAGTCGTTCCCAGGAGTTTCAGCGCTTTGGGTGATTTCCTGCAGGCACTGTACCCGATCCGGGGAAATCGTGTCTTTAACCGTTTCCCATTCAAGCACCAACGCCTGGTCCGGCATGACTGAAACAACCGGTTGTTCTTTCGTTCTGTCCGTCAATTAATCTTGTCTCTTAATCTTATTTCCGCCATTGTTATTCTCCGGCGCAGATATATCAAATCCTTTAACAAGCTGCTGCAAGTCTATGCTTTGTCCTCTTCAAACAGTCGTGCAACTTCCGGGGGCAGATCCTGAAGCTCCAGGGTGACGGTCCTGCCCTTGTCCCTGAACTTGAGGAAACAGGCGTGCAGGCCCATGGCGTCGAACTGCTTTTGGGTTTTTAGGAATTCAAGGGCCCTCGGGGAGCCATACCGGGGATCGCCCACGACCGGATGCCCTGCCAGTTTGGCGTGGCGCCGGATCTGGTGCTTGCGGCCGGTGAACAATTCAATGTCCAGAAGGGTATAATGGAGGGACTGGTCCAGGACCCTATAGCGGGTCAGGGCCTTGATCCGTTTTCCCTGGCCCCGGGGATCTGCTCTGCCGCCGGCGGAGTTGGTCAGGGGGGTATCCCAGGTGCCCCTGGCCTGGCCGGGATGGTCAAAATGGCCGTGGACCAGGGCTTTATAGCGTTTTGTCACCGTCCCCCCTGCAAAAAGGTCCGAGAGGCTGGTCAGGGTGTCCCGGGTTGTGGCCACAAGGAGGAGTCCCGAGGTTTCCTTATCCAGGCGGTGCACGGGCTGGAGTATTTCCGTGCTGCCGGGGCCTAGTCTTTTTTGGAGTCCGGATATCATATCCCTGCCCGGATCGTTATGGACACTGATGCCCCCGGGCTTTTCCGCGCAGATCCAGCCTTGTCCCTGTTCTATGATTTTGATTTTTTCTTTCATGGCAGCCCATCCTATCCCATTTCGGGCCGGGGGTCAAAGGCAATGAAGGGCAGGGGCAACTAAAGACAGGGGCAGGAATGCCCTGGTCCGATCAGGATGCCAGCGGAGAGATCGCCGCCATGTCAATCGGCGCATCTCTCCGGGGGCTTTACAACCAAACCGGGGAATTCGGCACGGGTATTACAAAACCGGGACTCATCGGATGCCGGTATGGTTACCGGAACCTGCGATGGATGCCCGGAAGCCCTGTATTCCACCGGGCAGGAGCATCCGGACTGCGGGTGTCTGACTGGCAGAACATCATACTGGTTAACATGCTGGGCAAACGGTTCTATGACGAAACCGTGGAGCAATTCACCTCAAATAATGCAAAGTCTATCAATCCTTACGTTCCGGGCAGTTATCGGAACGCGGCAAATATCAAGTATAACCCCAACAACTTTATCAATGTGGCTCTTGCGGGGATTGGGGGACCAGCATAACGGTGGCTAGGTACAATACTTTCGTGGAAACCGGAAAAGATGAGGACTTTGGCAAACCGGCTCCCAGATACAGGATCGAGAACCCGCCCTTTTACGCTGCCTGGGCCGCTTGGGCCGCTCCCGTTATCCATGACACGCGCGCCGGCCTGCGAATCAATGCCAAGTGTCAGGTGCAGGATCTGAACGGCGAGGTCATACCGGGACTCTACTGCGGCGGCGAATCCGCCGGAGGTTTTAGCCAGCACGGCTTGGCGCGTGCCATCTGCCAGGGATACATCGCGGGCAGACATGCCGCGGCCGAAAAAACGAGAAGTTGACTCTTTTGAGGTAACCCATGAACAGAGAAATCCGATTAGGGCATTCCCGTCACCATGGAAAGCGTTTGACAATGCCTGAAGCATTCCTGTAGTTGTGGACTGTTTGAACACTATTATTAGGATGATGCAAAGATGATCAACACAGAAGCCATAAACCGCCTCAAAGAGATCGTGGGCAAGGACAGGTGTTATGATTCCCCAGAGCAACTGGCCTGTTATTGTTATGATGCTTATTTTGAAGAGGCCATGCCCGACCTGGTCCTGTTTCCCTGTACCCGGGATGAGGTGTCCGGCATTTTAAAAATATGTTCTGCCCATAAGATTCCGGTGACGGCCAGGGGCGCGGGCACTTCGGTGTGCGGGGCCAGCATCCCGGCCAAAGGCGGGGTGGTCCTGTGCTTTTCAAAAATGAACCGGATCATTGAGATCAACACCAAAGACCGGTACGTGATTGTGGAACCCGGCGTGGTCAATGCTGATCTTCAAAAGGCACTGGCCCCGTCCGGGTTCTTTTATCCCCCGGATCCCGGCTCCATGGCTGTGTCCACCATTGGCGGCAACGTGGCCCAGAATGCCGGGGGCCCCCGGTGTCTGAAGTACGGGGTAACCGTTGATTATATCCTGGGCATGGAGGTGGTGCTGGCTTCGGGAAAGGTGGTGCGCTTTGGCAGCCGCAATGTCAAGGATGTCACCGGCTACCGGCTCTCCAGCCTGTTCTGCGGATCCGAGGGAACTTTGGGCATGGTTACTTCCGTCATCCTCAAGGTGTTGCCCCTGCCTGAAAGCGTGTCCACGCTGCTTGTCACCTTTGATGATCTGGACAATACGGCAAAAGCCGTGGCTGATATCATTGGTGCCGGTATTTTGCCGGTGGCATTGGAGTTGATGGACAAGACCACCATCCGGACCATTGAAGCCAAGGCCCATATCGGGCTGCCCGTGGAGGCCGAAGGCACACTGCTTATCGAAGTGGACGGGGTGAAAGAGGCGTGTGAAAAAGAGATAAACAAAATTACCGAAAAGCTTGAAGCCAACGGGGCTGTGAACATAGCGGTTGCCAAGACAGAGGAGGAACGTGAAAAACTCTGGCAGGCAAGACGTTCGGCCTACGGGGTCTTTGCCAAGCTTTCACCTAGTCTCTACATGGAAGATGTTGTGGTGCCCGCCGGCAAAATTCCGGAAATGACCCGTATCATCGTGGATATCACAGATAAATACAAGCTCATCGTGGGGGTGATGGCCCATGCCGGCGACGGAAATATGCACCCCATGATTCCGGCGGACAAAACCAATACAGAAGAGTGGGGCAGGGTGGAAAAAGCATTTGACGAGATTATGGCTGCAGCCGCTTCCCTGAACGGCACCCTGTCCGGCGAGCACGGCATCGGCCTTGCCAAGGCCAAATATCTGCCTTTGGTCATGAGCGAAGATGCCATTGAGTTCATGGGTGTCATTAAAAACGCAGTGGATCCGGACGGTATCCTGAATCCCGGGAAGTTTGTGTAACATGGCAGATTCATACGGACAACATTGCAACAGGTGCGGGTTCTGTCTGTCTGTGTGCCCGACATACCTGGCCCAGGGCACCGAGGATGCCTCCCCGAGAGGCCGGATACAGCTCATTGATTTTTTTTCAGCCCATAGGGTCGGCTCATCTGAAAAACTCAAGGAGATTATCTCCAAATGCCTGATGTGCGGTAACTGCGCCACCATCTGTCCTGCGGGCATCAACCATCCCGAACGATATATACGCATGCGCGAAAAGATGATTCTCGACCACGGGGATATGCCCGAGATCAAAAGCCTGGTCTATCTTCTGGCAAAGGAATCCAGAATCAGGATGGTGGCAGGGGCGGCGAAAATAGCCCAGAAAATTGTACCCCAGGTGTTTGCCGAAAAATACCGGCTGGGCAACATCGCGTTAAAACAGTTTCCTGTTTTGAATAAAATCCCGTTCAGGGCAGCAGCCCGGGACCCGATGACGCCCATGCCCGGGCATAAATCAAAGACTGCATCAGGACTGAAATACGGACGAGTGGCTTATTTCTCCGGCTGTGCCACCAATTACCTTTTTGATGACACCGGCTTTGCTGTCCTGAATATTCTGCGCCACATGGGGGTTGAGGTGATCATTCCCGAAACCCAGACCTGCTGCGGCACTCCCATGCTTTTCCACGGCGGCCGGGAAAAGGTAAAAAATAATGTGAATAACAACCTGGCCTGCCTGGATGCCCAGGGCATTGATGCTGTGATCGTGGACTGCCCCACCTGCGGTGCTGCATTGAAAAATGACTATCCTGCGCTTGCAAAAGAGTTTGATCTGGATCAGGATGCGGCAAATCGGGTTGCAGGAAAAGTGGTGGATATCAGCGCCTTTATCATGGCCTATGAAACCCCCGAAGACTTTCCCCAAAACGATGAGGCGGTGCGCGTCACCTATCACCAGCCCTGCCATCTGCGAAACCATCTGCCCACCCCGGGAAGTGCCCAGGCCTTGTTGAATGCACTAAAGGGTGTTGAATATACCCAGGCCCTGGATATGGCCTCCTGCTGCGGCGGGGGCGGTACCTTTTTCTACGAATATCCGGAGGTGTCCAGGGGCATCGCAAAGAAAAAAGTGGCCAATGCCAAAGCCACTGGGGCGGATCTCTGGGTGACAGACTGTCCGGTGTGCCGGATAAACCTGGGCGGATATCTTGATGACCCCGCAGGCTTAACCGTGGTGCATCCGGCGTGTGTTGCCGCTCAATTCCTGCCTTTCGGGCGGGTTATTAGGTTTTAGGACATGGAAATTTTTATACTATTAAATTAAGCGGCAGCGGTCACATGGACATTATTTCAACCATCATCCCGATATTCATTATTATCTTTCTGGGTATGTTTGCCCGGCGTAAAGGCTTTTTATCCCGGGATTTTTTACACCAGGCCAATCTCCTTGTTTATTACATTGCCATCCCTGCCATGATTTTCAGCGCCATTGCCAAATCTTCTTTGAAAACCCAATTTCATCCGGGGGTGATCCTGGTCACGCTTGCAACTGTGTGTCTTATTGTGCCGGCAGCCTGGCTGACGGCACACACCGCAAACATTGCACAATCATCAAAAGGCACCTTTATCCACTGTGCCTTTCATGGCAATCTGGGGTATATCGGCCTGGCTGTGGCCTTTTATTACCTGGGCCACGCGGGCTTTGTCAAGGCAGCCATTATTGCAGGCTTTGTCATGGTTCTGCAAAATATTCTGGCTGTGGCAGTGCTCCAGTTTTACAGCCGGAATTCCGGCCGCAGTACAAACCTGACCTCAACCCTGGGGTCTGCCATGACCAACCCGGTGATCCTGTCTGCCCTGGCCGGCATTGTTTATTCCCTTTTGGGGCTGTCCCTGCCGGTGATTCTGGACCGGCCGCTTACCATCCTTAAGGGGATGGCGCTGCCCATGGCACTGCTGCTGATCGGGGCTTCTCTCTCCTTTGGAAAGATCAGGCTGGTCTTTTCTTCTGTGGTGATGACGTCGGTATTAAAGCTTCTGGTGATGCCTGCCATGGGATTTGTTCTGTTTAAACTGTCTGGGATATCTGCCCAGGATTTTATTCCGGGGCTGATTATCCTTGCTGCGCCCTCGGCTACCCTGGTCTATATCATGGCAGAACAGATCGGCGGTGATCCGGACCTTGCCGTGGCCGTGATCTCAATCTCTACGCTTCTGTCCGGGCTTACTTACGGCATATGGCTGAGCATGGGGTGACAATATGCGGTGTTTAAAATTTATGATTTCAGCGCTCCGGGGATGCTACACACCGGAATGGGTTCCATTTTATGGCGGTTGGCCCGGTTGAATTTTTTATATACGTTCAGAACATTTTTCTGATGATCTGTTATATCCTGGCTTTTGTCCCCGGCTTCATAGGCCATGGCCCATTCCAGCTCCTCATAGGACGCCCCGATCTGGCTTTCGTCCGTACGGTTGTCTTCCCAAAGCCCGTCGGTGGGCCGGGCCGAAAGGATATCCCGGCTGACGCCAAGGTACTGGCCTAGGGCATACACTTCGGTTTTCATCAGGTCTGCAATGGGGGATATGTCCACGCCGCCGTCCCCGTATTTGGTATAAAATCCCACGCCGAAATCCTCCACCTTGTTGCCGGTGCCGGTCACGAGCATGCGGTGGTGGGCGGCAAAGGCGTACAGGGTGATCATGCGAAGCCTGGACCGGGTATTGGCCATGGTCAGGCCATCCTGAATGTCTGACGGCAAGGTTGTTTTTACCTGCTCAAATACCGGGGTAAGGTTGACATCATGACCTGTGACATTGCCGTAGGTTTTAGACAACCAGTCAAGGTGCGCGCTGGACCGGGAGATCTGGTCCGATGCCTGGTGGATGGGCATGTTCAGGGCGATTACAGGGTAACCTGTCCTTGCGCATAAAGTTGATGTGACAGCGGAATCAATCCCGCCGGATACGCCGATAGTGAATCCCTTTAATCCGGATGCCTCGACATAGTCTTTCAGCCAGTTGATGATGTGGGCAGCCACTTTTTCTGCATTCATATTCTTTCCTTGCATGGATGGGTTGCTTGGGTTTCCAAATCCCCGCAGGCAAACTGCCGGGCGTATTCGTACAGCATGATGGAGGCGGCCACGCTGACGTTCAGACTCTGGGAGCGCCCGTACTGGGGGATGGTCAGTTGTTTGACTTCCGGGAACAGGTCCGGTTCAAAGCTGAGGCCGAACTCTTCATGGCCGAATACAAAGGCGCTTTTTTCAGGCAGGTCCACATCCATCACCGGATCGCCCTGGCCCGGTTCAAGTATAAACGGGGTGTATCCCCTTTCAAGAAGTTGGGCGTAACAGGAGATGAACCGGCTGTGGAATTTTGCCGGCACATATTTGAATGCACCCCTGGCAGGTGCCGGATCAAAGAAATCCGTGCCGATAAGATGGACCTCATGGCAGCCAAAGGCCTCTGAGCTTCTGAATATCTTGCCGATGTTAAATGTGGGTTTCAGGCCGTCCAGAACAATGATGCATTTGTGAATGCCCGGAGTGGCCAGGCGGTTTTTATTCCGGTGGCGGCGAAATCGGCGCATTGCCTCTTCCTTTGCGGCCTTGATCATCATTCTTGCTTTATATGAGCCCATGATCCTTTTTTCCAGTTAAGTTCCAAATATTTTGTATACACCCTTGCCGTTAAAATTGCAAAACTGCTTAACGGTGTTTTAATACCGCCATGGTCAGGCGGGACACGCAGATCAATTCTCCGTTATCGGTTTTAATGTCAATGTCCCAGACCTGGGTACTCCTTCCCAGATGTAACGGTGTGGCTCGGCCCGTGACCTGGCCCCGGGATATACTTTTAATGTGATTGGCTTTGATTTCAAGGCCCACGCTGTAATATCCGTCATCAAGGGCCATCTGGGAGGCGCAACTGCCAAGGGTTTCGGCCAGGACCACCGAGGCACCGCCGTGGAGGATGCCCATGGGCTGATGGGTGCGGCTGTCCACGGGCATGGATGCGGTCAAAAAGTCCTCACCTTTTTCTACAAAAGTAATATCCAGGAGACTTATCAGTGTATCTGCCCCGAACTGGTTCATATCATCAACAGTGAACTCTTTTTTCCAGATCATGTTCTGTCCTTCATTTCTTTATATTGCTTTGCTATAAATGGATTTGGTATAACGGGTTTCGGGCCTAAAAAATTGCTTTGTTCGTGCTATTTCTCTTCTGGCGCAGGGCGGGTCGCGCCGTTAGGTAAATACATATTGGATTTGGATCAACTTTGCAATAACGGCTGTTGTATATCTGCAAAACCGTAACCCAGACAAAAAAAAGGAGGCGAACCATGCCCATTGTCAACTATCAGCAATATTGCAGGATGCTGGATAATGCCAAACAGAACAAGTTTGCATACCCGGCCATTAACACCACCTCAAGCGAAACCATTAATGCCGCACTTTTAGCTTTCAAAGAGGCCAACAGCGACGGAATTATCCAGGTTTCCACAGGCGGCGGCAGCTTTGCCTCGGGCCTGGGGGTTGGACAATCCTATAAAGGCGCTATTGCCCTGGCTGAATTTGCCCATTCCATGGCAGCCTATTATGATGTCAATATTGCCCTTCATACGGATCACTGCCATCCGGAATATGTGGACCCTTTTTTAATGCCCCTGATCCAAGAGACGGCAAAGCGCCGTGCCAAGGGACTGCCCAATTTGTTCAGTTCTCACATGTATGACGGTTCTGCCCTGCCCATGGCTGAAAATATTGCCGCCGCCAAAAAGATTATGGCGGACTGCATGGCCAATGACCTGATTCTGGAAATTGAAATCGGCGTGGTTGGCGGCGAGGAAGACGGGCATGATACCTCGGGCGTGAAAAAAGAAAAACTGTATACAACACCCCAGGACATGGTGCTGGCTGCAACGGAACTGGGTGCCATGGGACGGTTTCTTCTGGCCGCGACCTTCGGCAATGTGCATGGGGTGTACAAGCCGGGTAATGTGGTGCTCAAGCCTGCAATTTTAAAAGACGGTCAGGAAGCCGTGGCCAAGGCGCTTGGTGCGGACACCCGGCTGGACCTGGTATTCCATGGCGGGTCCGGTTCTGAATTAAAGGACATCCACGAGGCCCTTGATTACGGGGTGGTTAAAATGAACGTGGACACAGACACCCAGTACGCCTATACCCGGCCAGTGGCAGACCATATGATGAAAAATTATGATGGTGTGCTCAAGATTGAAGGGGAAGTGGGCAACAAAAAGGTGTACGATCCCCGCTCCTGGGGCAAAAAAGCTGAGAGGGGCATGGCTGACCGTATTATGCAGGCCTGCCGGGACTTAAGATCCGAGGGCACTTCCCTTGGAAAAAATATCTGATTGCCCCCTGATTTACGCTTCCAAAGCAAAGCCACAAAAGGCATGTTCCTTGTGTTGCGTTGGCCCGTTTTAAGAGGATAATAGAATGAAAAAGCTGTTTTTGTTTGCTTTTGCCCTGTGTTTATCTGCGGTACAGACAGCCCAGGCGTCGCCCCCCAAAGATACCCTTGTCATGGCGTTCAAAATAGATGATATTATTTCACTGGATCCGGCGGAAATTTTTGAATTTTCCGGTGCTGAATATGCTGCAAACGCATACGACCGGCTGATTAATTATAATGTTGATCATGTCAGTGAGATATATCCGGGTATTGCTGAAAGCTGGGATATCTCAGGTGATGGTTTGACTTATGTCTTTAAAATCAGGAAGGGTGTTACCTTTGCTTCGGGTAACACGCTGTCAGCAGACGATGTCGTCTTTTCCCTTCGCCGGGTTGTCCTGCTTGACAAGTCGCCGGCCTTTATCCTGACCCGGTTTGGGTTTACGCCTGACAACGTGGAGAAAACCATAACCAAGGTGGATGACTACACGGTAAGGATCGTTGTGGATAAAGCCTATGCCCCCACCTTTTTTCTTTACTGCCTGACCTCAACAGCCGGGTCTGTTGTGGATAAAAAAGAGGTCATGGCACATGACAAAGACGGTGATCTTGGCTATGGCTGGCTTAAGACCGGATATGCTGGTTCAGGGCCCTATACCTTAAGAATCTGGAAAGCATCGGAACTCATGGTGCTTGATGCCAACGAACATTACTGGGGAGATGCGCCGAAATTGAAACGCATCATCATCCGGCATATCACCGAATCTTCCAGCCAGCGCATGCTGCTCGAAAAAGGCGACATTGATATGGCAAGAAACCTGACTGCGGATGATCTGAAAAGTTTGGAAAACAATACAGATATTAAACTCCAGAAAAGGGCCAAAGGTAAGGTCTATTACCTGGGGCTGAACCAGAAAAACCAGTATCTCAAGATACCCGAGGTGCGCCAGGCACTTAAGTATCTCATTGATTACAAAGGCATGGAACAGACCATCCTTAACGGTCAGGCCACGCTGCACCAGTCCTTTTTGCCAAAGGGATTTCTGGGCGCCCTGGAAGAAACGCCTTTTTCCCTTGATATTGAAAAAGCAAAAGCACTTTTAAAGAAAGCCGGCCTTGGGAACGGCTTCACCGTCACCATGGACACAAGAAGTTCCGAACCTCTCACCTCCATGGCCCTTTCCATCCAGTCCACCTTTGCCAAAGCCGGCATAAAACTTGAGATTATTCCCGGGGACGGCAAGCAGACCCTGACCAAATACCGGGCCCGTCGGCACGACATCTATATCGGAGACTGGGGACCGGACTATATGGATCCGCACACCAATGCAGACGCCTTTGCACGCAACCCGGACAACGCCGATGATGCGAAATCCAAATCCCTTGCCTGGAGAAATGCCTGGGATATCCCGGAGATGAGCCAAAAAACCGACGCAGCTGTTTTGGAACGGGATACGGCCAAACGCGCCCGGATGTACCTGGATCTCCAGCGGGAACACCAGCAGTGCTCTCCCTTTGTGATCATGTTCCAGAAGATTGAAGTGGTGGCTGAAAAGGCCAATGTTAACAATTTCATTCTGGGACCAAGTTTTGACAGTAACTTTTACCAGTACACAACCAAATAATTTTGACCATGGGCCTAAAACAGGTGGTCCGGGTACTGGTGATGGTGTCAACCACCTTTCTGGGCCTTTTGCTGATCACCTTTCTCATTGGCCGGGTTGTTCCCATTGATCCGGTGCTGGCTGTGGTCGGAGACAAAGCCTCCCCCCAGGTTTACGAAAAAGCCCGCATTGCCATGGGGCTGGACCTGCCGCTGTGGAAACAGTTTTTTATTTATATCTCAAAAGTGCTCAGCGGTGATTTCGGCACGTCCGTGCTCACGGCCAATTCTGTGGTCGACGATATTTTAAGGGTTTTTCCGGCCACTTTTGAACTGAGTATTACGGCTATGATCATCGGCATTCTGGCGGGTATTCCCCTTGGCATATTTTCGGCGGTAAAAAGAGACAGCTTTCTGGACCATGTCACACGTGTCATTGGTCTGTTCGGATATTCTCTGCCCATTTTCTGGCTCGGGCTGATGGGGTTGATGTTTTTCTATGCCCGGCTTGACCTGCTGCCGGGGCCCGGCCGTATGGATGTCTTTTATGAGGGGATTGTAAGCCCTGTCACCGGCTTTTTGACCCTGGACAGTATGATTGCCGGGGAGTGGGAAATTTTCAGAAACGCCGTGTATCATCTGATTCTGCCGGCATCCGTTCTCGGGTATTATTCCATGGCATATCTGTCAAGAATGACCCGGTCCTTCATGATTGAGCAGCTTGGCCAGGAGTATATTCTTACTGCCCGGGTAAAGGGTGTCAAGGAGTGGAAAGTGATATGGGGGCATGCCCTGGGCAATTGTGCCATCCCCTTGATTACCGTTATTGCCCTTGGTTTCGGCAACCTGCTTGAAGGCTCGGTGTTAACGGAAACGGTTTTTGCCTGGCCGGGCCTGGGCCTGTATCTGACAAATTCCCTGCTTAACGCCGACATGAATGCGGTTTTAGGCAGCACTATTGTTGCGGGGGCCATATTCCTGGGGGTTAACCTGTTCTCCGATTTTTTATACAAAGTAATGGATCCAAGGGCCCGTGAGTTTCCCCAATGATATTTAAATTATGACAAACAAAGCATTAAAAACAGGCGGCATGAGGGAATGGCTTCTGGCGGATACGCCGGAGTCCGCTTTTCAGGCCTGGACCGGCAGGGCCTGTCTGGGGCTTCTGGCATTCATGAAAAACCGGCTGGCGGTTCTGGGGCTTCTGATTATTGTGGCACTGATTGGCATTGCCGTGTTCGCGCCTGTCATTGCGCCCTATGATCCGGTTGAAACCCAGATCAGCAACCGCCTTGCGCCGTTGTCTTCAACCCACTATCTGGGTACGGACGAGATGGGCCGTGATATTTTCTCCCGGATTATCTGGGGATCCCGCCTGACCCTTTATGTCATCGGTCTTGTGGCCATTATTGCAGCGCCTGTGGGACTCCTTGTGGGTACAGTTGCAGGGTATTTCGGCGGAATCGTCGATACGGTGCTCATGCGTATCACCGACATTCTCCTGGCCTTTCCCAAGCTTATTCTGGCCCTGGCCTTTGTTTCTGCGCTTGGCCCGGGAATTGAAAACGCCATTATTGCCATCTCCATCACCTCCTGGCCACCTTACGCCAGAATTTCCCGGGCAGAGACCCTCACTATCAGGCATTCGGATTTTATAAAAGCCATCAGGCTGCAGGGGGCTGGTGGGCTCAGGATTATTACCGGCCATATCATGCCCCTTTGCCTGTCTTCTCTGATTGTCCGTGTCTCCCTGGATATGGCAGGCATTATCCTCACAGCCGCAGGCCTCGGATTTCTGGGGCTTGGGGCACAGCCGCCCTGTCCGGAATGGGGTGCCATGACCGCTGGCGGAAGAGCGTATATCGTCGACTACTGGTGGCTGATCACCATGCCCGGGACTGCCATCTTTATTGTCAGCCTTGCATTCAACCTTTTGGGGGACGGGCTTCGCGAAGTCCTTGATCCAAGGAGTGACAACTGATGACCGGCAACACACCACTGCTCACGGTAAATGATCTGTCCGTGGTCTTTCCTTCTCCCAGAGGCGATGTCTGCGCGGTCAACAATGTCGGCTTTTCCATGGGCAGGGAAAAAATCGGGATTGTGGGAGAATCCGGTTCCGGAAAATCCGTGACCGGCCGGGCTGTGCTGCGTCTGCTGCCGCCCTATGCCAGGGTGAGGGCATCGGATATCACCTTCAGGGGCAGAAATCTTCTGGCCTGTTCCGAAAAGCAGATGAGGAAAATCAGAGGCCGGCAAATCTCCATGGTCATGCAGGATCCAAAATATTCCCTGAATCCGGTAAGAACCGTGGGAAATCAGATCAGCGAGGCCTATACCATTCATCATAAAGCCGGGAAAAAGCAGGCCCGGCAAAAGACTTTGGATATGCTCAAAGCAGTCAGGATCAGGCATCCTGAGCAGGTATACGGCCTTTATCCCCATGAGGTGTCCGGGGGCATGGGCCAGAGAATCATGATTGCCATGATGCTTATTCCCGAGCCCAGCCTGCTTATTGCCGATGAGCCCACATCCGCCCTCGACGTTACGGTGCAGCTCCAGATCCTTGCCATCCTTGATGATCTGGTCAGAGAAAGGGGTATGGGCCTTATTTTTATCTCCCATGACCTGGCGCTTGTAGCTTCTTTCTGCGACAGGGTGATCATTATGTACGGCGGGCAAATTATGGAAGTGGTGGACGCAGGCAATCTGCATAAATCAAATCATCCTTACACAAAGGGATTGTTTGGCTGCCTGCCTAAAATAGACGGCAACCCGGATCATCTGCCCATACTTGTCCGGGATGATGCCTGGCTTAAGCCGCCGCCGGAACGTTTTGGCAGGGAGACGCCCTATGATCACCGTTGAGCATCTCAATATTTTTTTCGGCCATGGCCGGACCCGCAGCCATGCGGTAAAGGATGTCGGCTTTACCGTCGAAAAAGGCCAAAGTTTCGGCCTGGTGGGAGAGTCCGGATCAGGCAAATCAACGGTTCTCAACTGTATCGCAGGGCTTTTGACCCATTGGAGCGGGCGTATGGAAATTGACGGTGTCAGGTTGACGCAGACAAGGGATATGGCGTTCTGCCGGAAAGTTCAGATGGTTTTCCAGGACCCTTACGGCTCCCTTCATCCCAGGCATACCATTGACCGGACACTAAAGGAGCCGGTGAAGATCCACCGGTTTGGGGATGCCAACCACCGGGTGGCGCGTGTGCTTGACGAGGTTGGCCTGGGCGCGAAGTTCAGGTTCCGTTTTCCCCACCAGCTCTCGGGCGGGCAGCGCCAGCGGGTGGCTGTGGCCCGGGCCCTTATCCTTGATCCTGAAGTTATCCTGCTGGATGAACCCACCTCTGCTCTGGATGTATCCATCCAGGCCGAGGTGCTGAATCTGCTCCAGGATATACGCAAGGAAAAAAATCTGACCTATATCCTTGTCAGTCACGACCTTGCCGTGGTCTCCCATATGTGTGATACGCTTCTGGTGATGAACCGGGGAAAAACCGTTGAGACCATTACCCGCAGTCAACTTAAACGCGGTGCGATCAGTGAAAAGTACACAAAACAGCTTCTTATTGCCGGCAAGGGATATGACCGAACCGCCATTGATCAGTTTCAGGATTTCGAATGACCCGAAAAATTTTTGATTTTGCAAGTTTTTTTCAGATGGTATACGCTTTGCCTGTGATCCTGCCAAAGGGATGATGTAAGCTTAGCGCATGGAAACGTTACCGGGATCCAAAGGTCAATATTTAATTTGGATGGTTTAATCAGGAGGATAAAATGAAAAATAGATGTTTGAAGTTCCCAACCCTAATCATTCTTGTTTGTTTTGGCTTAACTTCCATCCTGCCGGCCGCAGCACTGGCAGGACCGGGGTCGAAATCAGGCCACTGGGGCGGTCCGGGGCACGGAGGTGGTCCGGGGCACGGAGGGAAATCCGGTCCGGTTTTCAGGCATGTTCCGCCGGGCGGTCAAATGGTCAGGCACAGGGGAGAAGATTATTTTTTCCACAGTGGCCGCTGTTACAGGCATGGACCTAAAGGGTATTTCTGGGTACGTCCTCCGCTGGATATCATTGCCTACAGTCTTCCGGCTGCTGCTGTCACGGTGCTGATCGGGGGATTAACCTATTATGTGTATGACAATGTTTATTATAGAAGAGTGCCTGCCGGATATCAGGTGGTACAAGTTCCCACCCAGACAACAACCGTTGTGCATATACCCCCTGAAGCATCCGTGAATCCGGAGATTTCCGAAACCCAGGTCGTGGTGACGGCCAAACTTCTTAATGTCCGGTCAGGTCCTGGAATAAACCATGCCGTTTTAACCCGGATTTATATGGGAAATGTTCTGATCGTCCAGGGCAGTGCGTCTGACTGGTATTATGTCCGGCTTCCTGATAATACCTATGGTTGGGTCATGAAATCGCTTGTTTCTGTGCCCGGCCGCGGGGCCCAGGGATAGGAACAATGGAGGAGCAGGGCATGTCACCATCATTGAATAGATTTTAATAGTCCACCTGATACGAGGAAATACCATGAGAATCGTTACCCGTCCTGATTTTGACGGCATTGTCTGCGCAGTCCTGTTGCGCCAAGCCCTGGATACGTCTTTACCGATATACTGGATAGAGCCCAATGCCATTCATTCGGGTGCCGCTGATATCCGGGATAGTGATATCCTTGCCAATCTGCCCTGGCATACCCATGCCTATTTGTGGTTTGATCACCACATTTCCAACAAACCCGCCCAGAACGTGCCTGGCGCCTTTGACGTTGCACCGTCTGCCGCCTGTGTTATCTACAAGTATTATAAAGCCCGCAACCTTCTGGACAACCGGTTTGATGAACTGGTGGATCAGACCAATATGATTGATTCCGCCGATCTTACCCGGGCACAGGTTAAAACGCCTGAGGACTATCCTTACCTGATTTTGTCCATGACCATTAAAAATAAAGATTTTCAGGATATCCCCTATTGGGAGCGCCTGGTGGGGATGCTTGGGAAAGCGGATATTAACGCCATACTACAGGATCCCGAGGTGGACAGCCGGTGCCGGGAAGTGATTGAGGAGAACAAGGCATTTAAAAATTATCTGGAAACCTATACCACCATGGTTGAACGGATTTCCGTGACCGATTTCAGAAAGCTCGAAAACGTACCTTCGGGCAACCGTTTTCTGACCTACTCCCTGTTTGAAGACGCCATTGCCAGTGTAAAGATCCGGTATGACGGGCAGGACAAAAAACATGTTCTGATCAGCGTTGGTCACAGCATCTTTAATCCTGAATGCCGGGTAAATGTGGGTTCCATGCTGGCCCGCTATGGCGGCGGCGGACATTTCGGGGCCGGCGGATGCACGCTGGACGCCCGTGATGCCCAGAAAAAAATTGATGAAATTCTGGACATTTTAAAGATCAATCAGGACCAAGGATAGTTTCCCGTTATTCAATCTTCCGGACTTTGTCCCTGATGGAGCCGTTTTCCGCAGCTTCCATGAATTCGTGCCCCAGTGTCTTGCACATCTCCGCGGCTTTGTTCCAGGCCTGGATCCTTTCATTATCCCTGCCCATGAGCCGGACAAAATCCCGGCGGTCCGGGATGCGGCCAAAGGGCAGGGTTGAAACAAATCCGGGAGACGGGGCCAGAAGAATA
The DNA here is from genome assembly GCF_050177295.1 of Desulfobacter sp. Taxonomy (NCBI): domain Bacteria; kingdom Pseudomonadati; phylum Thermodesulfobacteriota; class Desulfobacteria; order Desulfobacterales; family Desulfobacteraceae; genus Desulfobacter; species Desulfobacter sp. The sequence continues at coordinate 1,307 of NZ_JBFXHE010000043.1, read as the reverse complement.
ATCCGGTCCATGGCCCTGCCTTTAAGCCTTCGTTTCGTGAATTTTTTATCAAACCATCCAGGGGTCAGTTCCGTATAAAAGTGGGGATACAGGATAAAACCGGCCTGTTCAGGGTTTAAGGAAAACGCCGGGTGATAATCCAGAAGGCCTCCGTCCCGGTAAGTGCCCTCAGGTGCGCCCGCAATATAATTCACGCCCTCCATGACCATGGGGATGGACCCTGATGCCAGAAGTGCTTTGGAAAAATTTTTCCGGTCAAGGGGGACGGGTGTTGTGGGAAAATTGTTTTCCGCCAGTATCCCGGTGTCATATTGGGGGTGATGGAAAAAAACGCGTTCAAAACAGAACTGCTGAAGTTTTCTGGATATCGCATTCAGGGCAAACGCCTGTCCCACGCCAATGGTCTGGATAAGACGGTGTTTTGAGCCCATGAGCCCTTTGCACCGGACTGCAGAAAAACCAATGCGGATCCATGGGTGGCTCAAGATTTCATCAATGGCCCGGGGTGTGAGAAATTCATCCATGATCCGCCGGGTCTCCCTGAATATCTGGACTGCTGAGACCCTGCCTTTATAATACTGATGGGCATAGGCGTGTTTAAGCCGGTCAAAGGCCTCCTGGCAGTTGGCCTGGGCTGCTGCGGCAAATTTCCATGCCCCGATGGAGGTGCCGAACAGGTGCAGAGGCCGGGTCCGCCCTGAAAACCACTGGGAAAAAATTACGGAATCAAGCCCGTAAATGCAGAGCCATTTGGCTGCGCCCGAGGCCCCGAGCATGGCATCGATATGGTCAGGAGAAAGACCGTTTTCTTTAATATGGCGGTAAGCTGTTGATCCGGCAAGAATGGTGAGATTGTCTGACATGGGTGGGTACCTTATCTTTTAAATTTCCTTTTTGAAAATTTTATGCATTGTTGGGAAAAAATGCGGAACAACAATAACATAAGGATATATATATGGAAATTAAATACCTGCCCAAAGGCATTGTCATGGGCTTTTTCATTGCCGTTCCAGGTTATATGTTTCCACGCTGTTTCTTACCCTCCCCATGACCGGGGCAAGCACCTCCCGGGTGTGCTCCCGGATTATTCATCTGGGCGGAAAACCAATTTTGCCACAACCGGGTTGATATCTTACGTGAAAAAAGGTACTTGTTCCAAAGCATATAATTTTATGATCTTAGAGCCTGTTTGATAATTAACAAGGAGCCGGCTGTAACCTTCTGATCAAAATTGAAATCATAGCGATATACATAACATTTTCGCTCATCAGAGTAAGGTTCTCAAAATCCTTACTTAATCGGCGGAA